>JBBRHU010000259.1:0-5195 GCA_038222255.1 Fimbriimonadales bacterium
CGGATCTGTGCCATCTGAAACATCGGGTTGATTTCAGGCGAGGGAGTGTCCAATACGGCAATCTTGTTCAATTGCGCAACGCGAGCCTCTCTTGCCTTGATCTCGGCGCTCACATCAGGTGCTGGCTTCTTGGCAAAGTCCAGGCTCCCGGCTGCTCGATAAACGATCGAATGATGAATGCTCGCGCCAGGCTTGAGCGTCGGGCCATCGGGCATCAATGCCAATACCTCGATTCGATATTGACCAACCACTGACTTGGCTGACTGCGTGAAATGCTCTTTGTGGACCGGAGATAGCTCTAGCGTGAACTCCTTATCCGTTAGGTTCGTGATCTTTAAGTCTTCCACCACCCACGGCCCAGAAGTGGAAGCGATCATTGTCCGTTCAACCGAAACATCCTTGGATGTGGTCTTGAATTGGATCAATCCGTTCAGTCTCGCTTCGACCAGGACTTCTTCCACTGGCTGCCCATTTACGAAGATTGCAGGGGTCTCGTCCGCGGTAAAGCCGTGCTGAAGGCTTCCGTGCGTGTCGTTCGGCACCGTTCGAAGTTGTGGCCAAACAACTCGCACTTCACGAAAGAACTTCCCACCCTCCTTGGTGCCGTACTTCAACAGCAAGGATGTCGCGAGCCCGCTTGTCTCGATGGCATCTGCGTGTGGCGCATCGCCAACCTTTGGTTGCCAGATAATCGCCTTGCCTTGAATCGTCCAACGTGCGGTCTGGGAGTCAAACGGGATGGCCAAGGTGATCATAGCAGCGAGCGGGACAATGAGTCCGATCATGACCGGATTATGACCGACCACTGGTCCGGGACGTCCGTTTCCGTGCCCGCCCGCGAATGCGAACTACACCTGTTCACGTACAATGAAGTGAAGCGCCTATGAAGATTCGACTGGTATCCATTTTTCTTCTTTGCCTCATGTTGGCCGCACTTCTGAGCGGCTGCGGTGGCAAGGGATCGTCAACGTCCGGAGGCGGAGGTGGGTCAGTCGGTCGATCTCGAATCATTCTCACAGACGACCTCAACACGGGCTTCTCGCACGTGTGGGTCTCGATCAAAAAAGTCGAACTTGTGAGTGTAATTAACGGGGCAACAACCCTAGCCTTTAGCAACCCAGCAGGCACGCAGGTTGACCTAAGGACCCTTCGAGACGCGACCGGGGCAAGATTCCTGTTTCTTCAGGCGGGGGACCTTCAAATTGGCACGTATTCCGGTCTGCGAGTAACGGTTGACAAAAATGTGGTGGTATTCCCCACAGGCGCTACCGTCGGAACTCAGGCAACCTTTCAGGGATCGGGCGCTACTGACTTCATCATGGAGTTGTCCTTCCCCTTCGCACGCCCGCTGTCTACGCTTGGCGCAGACTTTGTGATTGACTTTGACCTGAGTCGCTGGTCGCTTTCCGGTTCGGTGGTTTCTGCCACGGGACTCACATTCATTCTCCAAGGCAACGCCACGGCTTCTACCGACACCAGCCGCTACGAGACCGGTCGTCTTTCGGGATCGATCACTAGCCTCGGCGGAATTTCACCCAACCAGACGTTCACCCTCGTCGGGTCCTCTCAATCGATCGTGGTCGTTACCAGCGCCTCCACGAAAATCTTCAGCAACGACGGCACGGTCAGCCCGATTTTGGCGAATGGGGTGACTGCCGAGGTCCAAGGCGTGTTCAATGCGAGCGCAAACACGATCCTCGCCTCAAGTATCAAATTGCGCCTAGACCCAGCCGAAGGAGCCCAAGGCGCTTCTGCGACGGTCACAAGCATCGCCGGCTCGACTGTGACAGTGAACATCGACAAGGCGAGAGGCTTTCTTCCAACCAGTCAATACACTTTCAGCACTTCCTCTGGCGGTGTATTCTTCGGCACTCGAGGTGACGTTATTCCCGGCGCGCAATTCCTCGCGTTGCTGAGCGTCGGAAGCGGAGTCGATCTAGAAGGCACCGTTTCTGGATCCTCCTTCAACATCTCGAAAGCCAAGCTGCAGAACGGGATGGACGACACCACAATCAAAGGTCAGTCCAGTCAGGTGAATGCATTCGATGGAACGATTGTCGTCTCCGCAAGTGAGATCACCAATGCTCCGATCACAATCGGGACGATGGTTAAGGTCACGACTTCAGACTCAACTGCCTTCAAGATCAACGGAATTGTGATGACACGCCTTGCCTTCTTCAACAACTTCGGCAACGGCCAGCTTGTTCGAGTCGAAGGGGTTTATGACGTCACAACGAACACTCTCACGGCATTCGATGTCCGTGTTGATGCCGTGAACTAGGCTTCCAATCCGAGCAGGCCCTTTCTAGAAAGTGAAGCGGCCAAAGCTCCGACAACGACGCAGGCGGCAGCACCTTGGTAAGCAAGAGCGACGCCTGTGGTTGTCAAGTAATGTAACTCGCCCCTGAAGTGGAAGAACGGGTGGAGTCTGGTTTCATTTGCGAGCCACCCAAAGAATAGAATTCCGAACGGCGACAGGCCGTTCAGCCCCCAGATGTGCATCGCAAGAACGCGACCTCGAAGCTTGTCCGGCGAGAGGATTTGAAAAAGTGCGTTGGTGGTATTGAACTGAGCCACTGTGCACGCCCCGAGTAGAGCGAGGCACGGGAACGCCACCCATAGCGACCTGGCAACCGAGAGAATCACTAGGCAAACCGAGATCGTCCACATCGCAATCCGAATAATCTTCGCTTTCCAGGGTCGATCAGAGAGCGTGGTTACTAAGATCAGCCCGGCGAACGCTCCAATCCCAACAAACGTGTAGCAGAGGCCAAGCGCCCCTTTCGCGTCAACCTTATTCATGCGCAGGATTTGCTCCACAAACGCTGGCAAGAGCGGCATGTAGACGATGCCGAAGCTTGCCGTGATCGCTTCCAAAAGAAAGAGAGTCCGCAAGCGGCGATCTCGCATCGTGTACAACATCCCTTCCAAGACCAGGTCCATCAGGGGTTGAGCTTCACGGGGTCTCGCAGAAAGGTCCGACTTAATTTTCAGGGTTGAGAAGATGAGCGCGATGAAAGTGAAGGTGTTCAGCAAGTAACACCACGGCACTCCAAACCGGGCCAGCAACAGACCACCAATCGCCGGTCCGACAATGCGCGCGACATTAAATGTCATTGCATTGACCGGAACCGCTGCCGCAAGTTCTTCGGCAGGAACCACTCGGGAAACAATCGATTGCCTCGTCGGCATCTCAACCGAGGAGACTGTGCCTAAGAAAAACGCGACCGCGACCACATGCCAATACTGCACAAACCCGCCGAACGTGGCAACGGCCAAGAACGCTGATCCACAGGCGAGCAGGCACTGGGTAACCACCATGACCTTTCGCTTGTCAAAGGTGTCTGCGAAGGTGCCCGCAACGAGTCCAAACAACAACACCGGCAAGCTCCAAAAGAAGGAGACCATTGCAAGCTTCGACTCCTCCCCTGTGAGCTGGTAGACGAAGTAGCCCTGGGCGACATTCTGAACCCACCCGCCCGTAAAGCTGATGAAAGCTCCGATCCAAAGGAGCCTGAAGTCGCGGTACCGCATGATGCGGCCGATCTTGGATTCCGTCATAAACTCCTTCCAGTTGCCGTGGCTAGCTGGAGAAGATTCAGAACCCATTTCCTCAGTATGTCCAAATGATTCTTAACGATATGGGTCAAACTTTTCTCGTGCGGATCCTCCATCTGATTTCTCATAACGCGGTGTCAGGACCGGAGAAAAACGCGATCGACCTTGCCCTCGGGATGGACAGCCGAGGGCACCAGGTATTCGTCGCGGGAGAGGGTGGAAACTGGATGCAGGCGTCACTTTCAGGCACAAACTGCACCTGGGTGGAGATCCCTTTCAAGAAGATTGGACTTTGGAAGTCAGTTCGCCGAGCCGTCGAAACAGTTCGCCAAGAACAGGTCGACGTGATCCACGTGCACCTTTCACGAGCCTCGATTGTTGGGTGGATCGTTGGCAAACTCTGCCGGTTACCGGTTGTTGCCACAGTGCACGTCGCAACGACAAACATGATATTCAAGCTGCTCGCGCGTCCACCCCACCGACTCGTCGCTGTGAGCGGATTTCTCAAGGAGTTTCTTGCTTCAAAAGGAATTCCGCCCTCTGCGATCAACGTCATCCACATCGGATCTAGCCTGATTCCCCATCCAACGAGCTCTGGCGAAAAAGCGCTGCTGTTTCTCGCTGGAGAGCGCGTCGTCACGGTGGTTGGAAAGGTCTCTGCTCTCAAAGGAAGTGACATTGCAGTCGATGCTTTTGAGAACTTGGAGACTGACTATCCAAACCTACACCTGCTCTTCATCGGGGACGACCAGAACGACTTTGCTCACCAGCTTAGGGCCCGGTTGAGGTCGACGCGCGTCCACTTCCTGGGCTTGCAGTCTGAACTCGCGAGCTTCTACCTCCGTGCAGAATTCACAATTCTGCCTACAGAAATCGAAACGTTTGGCATGGTCGTGACGGAATCTATGCTGTGTGCGAGACCCGTCATTGGCTCTAAGCGAGGGGCATTGCCGGAGCTGATCACGGACGGCGTCACAGGTTTGTTGATCGACCGGGAGGTTGCTAGCCTAGAAAGTGCTATGAGACAGCTTCTGGATGATCCCGTGGCCACAACACAAATGGGACAGTCCGCCCAGAAGGTTGCAGTTTCTAAATTCACATTGAAGCCAATGTTAGATCTGTTCGAGAATCTCTACGAAGAACTCATTCAACGCAACCCCCATTCCAGTTAGACGTCACATTTCTATGTCGATTATTTCCGCCTTGTCGCTAGTCTTCCTACCGTTCCAAGCGAACGTTGCCGCTCCAAAAATCGTACAAGCGACCGTCTTCAAAAACGGTTACTCGTTTATCACTAGAGAGTTCAAGGTCGACAACGTGGGCGAGGTGAAGGTTCCGATGAGGATTATTAGTCCTGCGCAGGGGACATTTTGGTACACCTCCACGGAAGGGCTGAACGTGAAGTCGGTGTCGGTCGAGTATCGGACAAAGGAAGTTTCACAAGCTCCGGAGACGATCGATGAACTTCTTTCGAAGAACGTCGGAAACCAAGTCTCGATGGAGTTGAAGATTGAAAAGGACCGTCCAACTAACCAACGAGAGACGTTGCGCGGAAAGCTCACCGCCTTCACCCAGGATTACGTGATCGTAACTACCGGTCAGAGCAACAAGGTCATTCCCAAGGACAGGATTTACTC
>JBBRHU010000260.1:0-5193 GCA_038222255.1 Fimbriimonadales bacterium
GGGCACACCCGCGAATCCGGCGCTCAGCACCGCCGTCGCCATCCAAATTTGCAACATCCGCAAACGGGACATAAAATTTTCCTCCTTTAGATTCTTGAAACCCTTAGCTTTTTTGAATTCCGTCGTTCCTGTCTCTTGACGCCTTTGTGGACGCTTCGGCGTTTTCATCGACATCAACAGTCTCGGCGCAGTCGCCCTTTTGATCGTAATCGCAGTCGCGGCCGGGGTGCGCTTGCTTGCACTTCTGGCAGAATTCAGTGGCCATGATTCACCTGCGGTCGAGCAACTGATCCGGCACACCCGATGCGGTGCCCATTGGTTATTGGAGTGGAGTAGAGCTTGGGTGTTCCGCCATCGCCGATCTGCTCGCTCAAACTCTCATCGGCTCTAATGAACATTTCCAGCAGCCTCGCGGCGGCAGGATCAGTGGCAGCGCGGGACACGAGCAGGGGTCGAACTGTTTCGGGAAAAGACATGGTGATTATCTCCTCTCCCAAGCTTAGCGTCATGGACTCAGGAGAACTGTTTCATATTGCTCAATCGGGACACTTTGAGGCAGAAGTAATCTGCCACTTGGTATCTCCTCCACGCTGGTCGAGGCTGGAAACTGCAAACCTCCGGCAGAGAGTTCTTCTGTCTGGCATTGCCCACGCTGCGGCGCGGCGATGATCGTGGTTCAGAGATTTACCGCTGCGGAATTATCCACATGCGCTTACTTCGATTCTTCGTAGCGTGTCCACCATTGGCGGCCCGGGGATGTGCTCCCGCACGCCGGCGCACTCGTGTGCCCGCCGCCTCGCCACCGTCTCTCCGGCCACTCTCCGCATACACTCTGGCTCATCTTCAACACCATTCCGACAATCCTGGCGGCGTTCCCACCACGCTTCGCTGCTCCCCCCAAGCCCCGTTCAGATCCACGCTGCCGTTCAAATCCCATAGCGCACCGCGTCCGCCGCAAACGCCAGCGGCTTCCTCCTAGTCTCCTTATCGAAAACGCCTCGGTTCGAGACCCCGCTCCACCCCAACAGTCTGCCCCGAGGCGTTTCCGATCAAGGCTAGCGACCATCCGCTCAGAATCCCACAGCATCCGTCGGTTCCGTGCTATCGCTTGCCCCGATTTTCGATGCGACTTCTAGGTCCGCCGACCCCAGGGTTCAACGTTCTGATCTGGAAATCCGAGAGGACGAAAAAGAAGGCGAGATCGCCGCCAGAATCGATGAATACTCCCTCAGCGTCAAGCACCCGTCCAGCGATCGCGACCATCTCGTGGGCCTCCGAATGGCCGTCTGGGAATTGAGGAGTCGTGAGTAGTTGAAGTCATGCCTGGCGCCGAACTCTCGAACCAGCTCTAAGCGCCTCCGAGCGACGGATGGAATGCTCTCATTGGTCCAGCCCCAGCGGAATGTGCCTTCACAGACGGAGGTTGTTCCCACAACGCAGACGGAAGCGATTACCTCGTCAGTGTCGCGGCGGAACTCAATGGTTGCTGTGTTTATGTCCCAGTGAAACGGGCAGTCACGAACACCAAAGTGTTGCTGCCAGAGAACGTTGCGTTCCTGCATCAGGCGCACCGCTTCTCAACTCCATCCTCCCCAGTCTGTGATTTCTGCTTCGTCCATACTGATTTGCTGTGGGAGAGGTGCAGGCAAGATATTTCATCTCTAACTATTTTCCTATGTTACAGAGCCGCTCACGACTCATCTGTGTTTCATCCTCTTGGCTGCACTGGTTCCTGGGTGGATTGCATATGTGGAGCTAAAGGCGATTTCTGGTTGCTCGCAGAGAACAGTCAAATCAAAACGCGTGACTAACCAGCCTCGTTTTAGTGAAAGACCCCCAACATGTAAGCGACGAGGAGGATCAACAAAATGGTGCCAAGCCCTATGCCCGCACCCCCACCGTAACCCCAGCGGCTATGACCGTAGTAGCCTCCACCGCCACCTAAAACCAGCACCAGGATGATGATCAGTATCAACATATGGCTTTTCCTTTCATCTGAAAGCTACCGACGACCCCGTGGGTGACGGAGGGCACTGTTTTGCACTTGCCGCAAGAGAGCACGTCGCCAATGAGCGCCATCACGCAGGTCTATTTACTTCCCCAAGACCTTCTCAATCTGTCCAACTTTCTTTTGAACTTTGCCGGCGAGCTCTTCATTTTGGCCTTCGGCAGTCAGGTTGGGATTGTTGACGACTTGTCCTACCTTCTCCTTCACCGAGCCCTTAAGTTCATGCAGATTGCCTTTTATCTCGTCCTTTGTGCTTTGTGTCATCTGGTCTCTCCTTAGCTCGCCTGTGGATTCAGCTTGCGATCCGTTAGAGAAATCGCCCGCCACCGAGTGGGAGGCATGGCTGACCTGACGGTCGTTCCGCTTCGGTCGAGTCCAAGCCAGGGAAACGACAAAAACCTGGGCCGCTCCGCACTACAGTGTGAAATTAACGAGTTAAGACTAAACAATTTCTCGGGGCGTGCCTGCTCACAATTGCTCACTTCGCGGTAGACCACGTAGAAGGGCGGGGGTTTATCTGCGGGAAAAAGTAAGAAACTTGCGGATATTTATTCCCTCGCCGCTTGGCGGACTTCTGCTGAAAGAGATCAATTGTGACCAGATTTGCTGCCGAGACTCGTCTACGCTTAGTCAACCAAAGGAATTAGCAGAAACGGTGATTTCGCAGCCCTTCCATTTCTAACCTGAACGATCAAGGAGACAACATGACAACGCTGATGCATGAACCAAAGGTTCTGGCGGCAGATACTCTTAAAGGCGATAAAGTCGTGAATCATCAAAGAGAGGACCTCGGGAAAATCGAAAACTTGATGATCGACCTGGCGAGCGGACGCATTGCTTACGCCGTTCTTTCTTTCGGGGGCTTCATGGGCATGGGTGACAAGTTATTTGCCATTCCATGGAGCGCCCTCACCGTCGATACGGTTGAAAAACAATTTATCCTCAACGTCGATAAAGAATTGCACAAGAAAGCGACCGGTTTCGATAAGGATCACTATCCGAATATGGCGGACCGCGCCTGGGCTACCAAAACCTTCTCGTACTACGGCGCCAAGCCCTATTGGGATTAAGACTGCGGAGCGTTTGTTCGCAGGTGATTAACAGTGTGTGCTCAACCGGTCGATGACCGATTGGAATCGAGCCCTATTTCCCATCGTCGAAAAGGGGGGTGGGCTCGATTTCACGTTTGTTCTTCTGCTTTTGCGGTTTGGAAAGGAACGCCTTAATGAATGGCATTTGCATTGCCAGAGTGGTGCTTCTGGTGCTCGGCCTTCTCTCGCTCGTGGTACCTGGCGAAAGTGCCACCCGGCCTAAAAACCCGGTAGACCTCCGCAAACAGTCGATCCTGCAACTCCTGAGATGGTGAAGCATTGTAAACGCGACCGCGCCTGAGAATGCGCGGGTGCCGTATGGCATTGCTGTCGCATCGCCGCATCGCACGCTGACGTTGGTAGTGGCCGCGTGTTGATCGAGGGAGGCTGCCAATTCGGGGTCGACTTCGATACAAGTGATACTCTTGCATTGACGTCGTAGCCAATCCGTAGTCAGACCTGGTCCCGGCCCCACTTCCAAGACTTCATCCACCCAAATCCACGCCACTCAGCGACCAGGGCAGAATTTCCTTCTCGAGCTTCTGCTTCCATTGGCTCGATTGGAAACACCGTCGGTGTAATCGATTCATCAGACTTCGCCCGTCCGAACTACGATCGGCTCGGGTACCAGCCTCACTTCCCTGCGGCTTGCCATTTCTTTTGCGATGGCCGATTTTTCGGCACCAGATAGCATCCTGGCCGCCAGCGGAAATACTAATTCGTCCTCGACGCTGATGTGCCGCTTGTACATCGCCGCAAGACTTGTAACGGCGGTGCGAAATTCCTCGACCTCAGTACCGGACAATTTTCCCATCGAGAGATACTGTACCCCTAGTCGTTCGACTTGCTGATGTAATGGCGCCGCCCAACGGTGTTCGTCCTCTAGATGTTCCAGTTCGGCGAAGGCCGAGTCCATTTCAGGATGGCCGATTTGACGCAGCCGGGGAAACAACGACATCTCCTCGTCAGCATTATGCTTTGGCGCAGCTTCGCCGAAGTAGCGCAGGGCAGACTCCAGCGCTCGGGCCGTGTCCTCTGCTGCAGGACGGTCGATCACGGCTGCCACGGCCTCGAGAGTAGCGAGGAACATTTCTATGCGCCGGTGACAGTCCGAGAGCAAGCCGGTCGGGTCAGTAAGGTTGTGTGTTTTTGCTCCAATTTGGACAGGCATGTTCTCAGTTTACTCGCCTACATTGATCGACGCTGTGACAAAAGTCTCAGTGATCGATGCCGCTTATTTGCGACGGGTCGGCTAGCTACGTCGCGAGTGCGAGCACCCATAGCGATTCTAGGCGGAGGTTCTGTGGGCCGCAAAACATTCCGCATCAGGATTCGGATGTGCCCTTTGGCCAAGAGACGGTGAGCAGGAACGCACTCTCTTCCAAAGCTTCCGACGTCGTGCACCATGCCACAGTCCAGGACCAGCAACTGTCCCGCCGTCAAGCTGACCTTCTGATCTGGCAGATGGATACAAATCTCCCCCAACAAGTGGTGGATGGAAATTCTACCTTCAGCCCGGTGCTCCTTCATTTGTGTGTTGGCCTTCATCAGAACCAGAACGATCCGGAAATCGGAATACTTCGCGAGCGTCTTGGAGCTACGGCCTGTCTCGCGCTGCCAGGACTCTTCGCGGCGGAGTTGCTGGAGTTCGCTTACCAGATCAAATTGCAGTAACGGCTCAGCCAACTGCGGCAGCTTGTTCAAGGCCTTACTGCCTTCCCCTGGATTGCAAGTGTGAATGGTTGTATCCATGATCTATACCTCCGTACTGTTAAATAGCGTGAACTCCTCAAGTCCGGCCCGTTTCCGTCCGAAAACCGTTGCTGTCGGAAAACCTATCGGCTCGGACTACGGCTCAACGTGGAGCTTCATTAGGAGCGGGAATGTGCTCGTAGTCGTAAGCCTCCCACGTGACTGTGGGGGTGTGGTCAAAATTGAAAGTCGGCGGCGGCGAAGTCGTCATCCATTCCAAGCCCGAAGCGCCCCAAGGGTTGGCGTCCGCAACTTTTCCGTAGCGCATCGACCACAGGAAATAAACCATCGGTAGAAGGTATCCGATCGCTAGAATGGTGGAGCCGGCGGTGGAGAGCACGT
>JBBRHU010000261.1:0-5140 GCA_038222255.1 Fimbriimonadales bacterium
GTCACGATTTCGCCATCTGGTCTGCCAGCCCTAGCCGGCGGACATGGCACTGGCGGTGCTGGTCCCCATGATGGTGGAGCGGCAGTCCACCATGCCGAGGGAACTCTTGCTTCTAGCGAAGAGCTGCAGAATGTCCTCTTGAACGCGCTGGACAATACACCGAGCGGGCCATCGCTCCCCAATTTTGTGATCGAAGCAATTCCGGACAAATTGAATATGCCGCTCGAACAGCTCAAGAAAATGGCAAAGGAACGACCGCACATCGTGGCCACGCTCATCAAGTCGATGCTGTTGGAAGAGAAGAAGTAACCGAGGAACCACGATGAAAAAGAAACTCGATAGCTTGTCCAACCGCCAAAAGGCAGCCGTCATGTTGATGGTCCTCGGGCCTGACCTTGGCGGCGATGTGATCAAACATCTGGAGGAAGATCAGATTGAGAACCTCACGCTCGAACTCGCACGGCTCGATCGAATCACTCCCGAACAGCGCGACGAAGTGATCTCAGACTTCTACGAGAGTGCGTTGGCTCAAGAGTACATCTCCGAAGGCGGCATTGCGCAAGCCAAAGAGATATTGATTCACGCCTTTGGTGCGTCCCGCGCGGATGAACTTATCGGTCGAATCACCGCCGCCATGCAGGTTCTGCCTTTCGAGTTCCTGAAGAAAGCGGACCCGGCCCAGGTGCTGTCGTTCATTCAGGATGAGCACCCACAGACGATCTCGCTTATTTTGGCGTACATGCCGGTTAACAACGCCGCGATGATCCTCAGCAAGCTCCCAGGCGAGTTGCGCGGAGATGTCGCAGCCCGTATCGCGATGATGGAGCAAACGCCTCCAGAAGTTATTCGTCGCGTCGAGCAGGTGCTTGAGAAGAAGGTTTCGAGCATCCTCAACCAAGAGATGACTCAGGCCGGCGGCCCGAAGGCTCTCGTCGATCTTCTCAACCGCGTCGATCGTTCCACCGAACGATTCATCCTGGAAACCCTTTCGGACAACAACCCGGAGCTCGCAGACCAGGTGAAGAACATGATGTTCGTGTTCGAAGACGTCGTTCAGCTCGACGACCGTGCAATCCAGGCGGTCCTTCGAGAAGTCGACATGCGCGAACTGGCGACTGCGCTCAAAGGCGTTAATGCTGAAGTCCAAAACAAGATCCACAAGAACATGTCCGAGCGAGCGGTTTCGATGCTCAAAGAGGACATGGAGTTCATGGGTCCGGTTCGACTGCGCGTCGTAGAAGAATCTCAACAGAAGATCGTTGCGGTCATTCGAAAGCTAGAAGAGTCGGGCGAAATCATCCTCAGCAGATCGGGCGAAGAGGACGTCCTTGTCTAGTCTGAAAAACCCCGTCGGATTCGAGGCCTTCCTGACCGCAGAAAAGGCTCGAGGACCGTTCTCTCGCGGGCCGGAGCGAAACATGCTTGACGAAGCTATGGAACAGTGTCGCCAGCAGGGATACGAAGCCGGCCAGAGACAAGGACTAGAGCGCGGACAGCGCGAAGGATACGAAGCGGGTTTCCAAGAGACAAAGCGAAAATTTGAGGCCGAGCTCGCCCAACAGCTTCAGGCGTTTGCGGTGGAGTTGCAGTCCAAAGTCGACAACCTCAATCGCGCGCTCCCTAGCTTTTTGGACGACGCAGAAGAAGCGATGGCGGATCGAGCGGTTGAAGTCGTCACTTCCCTGCTCTCGCACGAACTTGAGACCAGCCGAGCTTCGGCGATGGCGATTGTGCGCGAGGTATTGGGCGAAATCACCATGGCCAGGCACGCACGAATCAAGGTGAATCCTTTCGACGGTCCACTCTTGCGCGAAGGAAAGCAGCAGCTTTTGCTGGCTGCGAACTCCCTGCGCGACATCGAGATCCTAGACGACCCATCGATTACCGCCGGTTGCATTGTTGAGACAGAGACAGGCATTCTAGACGCCACCGTCGACACCCGATTTCAAGTATTCAAAGATTCCTACTCGGAGGCCGCATGAGCATCACTTTTGATCGAGTCACCAAGGCGATGAGCAAGATCCCTCGCTTCCGCGCAAGTGGAAAGGTTGTAGACGTCGTCGGACTGGTCATCGAATCCTTTGGCCCGAACGCTCGGATGGGCGATCTTTGCTTCATCCAAACCACCGCCGACACCCAAGTCGCAGCTGAAGTCGTTGGCTTTCGGGGAGATCGGACGCTCCTGATGCCGCTAGGAGAGCTGGAAGGAATTCGGCCCGGCTCTGTAGTTTTTGGGACTGGCAGCTGCTTGCAAGTTCCGGTTGGCGAAGGCTTGCTTGGAAGGACCCTCGATGGCCTCGGACAACCCATGGACGGCCTTGGACCGCTCGTGACGAGTGGCACTTACCCGATTCTCAACTCTGCCCCCAGCCCGCTTGAGCGAACCATGATCAAAGATCCTCTCCCAACCGGAGTGAGAGCTATCGACGGCATTCTCACTCTTGGAGTTGGGCAGCGAATGGGAATTTTTGCCGGATCTGGTGTTGGAAAAAGCACGCTGCTCGGGATGATCGCAAGAAACTGTGCGGCAGACGTCAACGTAATCGCGCTGGTTGGAGAGCGAGGTCGTGAAGTTGGCGAGTTCATCGTGAACGACCTCGGTCCTGACGGTCAAGCAAGGTCAATCATCGTCTGCGCCACGTCCGAGCAACCTGCCTTGGTTCGAATTAAGGCCGCTCTCACCGCCACCGCAATCGCGGAGTACTTCCGAGACCAAGGGAAGAGCGTTTTGCTCATGATGGACAGCGTCACAAGATTTGCGATGGCACAACGAGAAGTGGGCCTTGCCGTTGGCGAGCCGCCGAGCACGAAGGGTTACACACCAAGCGTTTTCGCACTGCTCCCCAAACTGATGGAGCGTGCAGGTACAGGTAAGCGTGGTGCGATCACTGCACTTTACACGGTCCTTGTTGACGGCGACGACACAAATGAGCCAATCGCAGACGCCGCCAGGTCAATCCTCGACGGACACGTCATGCTTAGCCGGGCTCTCACGAGCCGGGGCCATTACCCGCCGATCGACGTGCTTCAGAGCCTCAGTCGAACCATGCCGTTTGTCGTGGACGAAGCCCAGGTTCAGGCAGCGAGAGACGTTCGCGAGCTGCTTGCGGCCTACAAAGACGTGGAAGACCTCGTAAGCATCGGAGCTTACAAACCTGGCTCTAAACCGATCACCGATCGAGCAATCGAGCGAAACAACTCACTTAACGGATTTCTCAGACAGGACAAGGCAGATGGTTCCGAGTGGAATACCACTCAATTCGCCCTAAGGACGGCACTCAATGGCTAACTTCGCATTTCGACTTCAGAAGGTTTTGGAATACCGGCAGACGCTGGAAGGAGAAGCAAAGCAGCGTTACCTCGATGCAAGAATCGCCCGCCTAGAGTTCGAGCAGGAGATTAGCAAGACCGAAAAAGCGAAGTCAGCTTCGATCCAAACTCCAACATCCTCGCTGAATTCTCGGACCGCGCTGGCCTCCTACCTGGACCGACTCGACGTCGAGCACGCGCAGATGCGGATCGCACTCGGTGTTTTGCTTGATGAGGAAGCCGCAGCGCTAAACGCCTGGCACGATCGCAAGCGAGACCTCGAGGCTCTGGTCAAGCTCCGACATAAAGCGTATGATGACTGGCGACTCGAGGAGTCCCGAAAGGAACAGTCGGCACTTGATGAGTGGGCGGTGATGCGACGATGATCATTGAAGGTGGCGACCAAACCGCGCAGTTCAAAGGTCCAGACTCGATTCGGCAGCGAATGGATGAGATCCGCGCGCGGATCTCCGGCATGAGCCCCGGAACAAAAGATTCGCGGTCGACCTTTGACTCGAAGCTTAAGGCTGAAATGAAGAACCCAGGTTCATCGCCGTTTAAGGGAATCGGCCCTTCGCCGGAGCCGTTGGCTGGTGATATCGGCAGTCCGCTCGCGCCGTTTGACCCCTCAGGCGCCCAGCTCGTCGGTCAATATTCCCCCGCGCAGCTGAAGAGTCTGGCAGAGAAAGCCGCGACGAAGTACGGAATTGACCCAAGGCTATTCGATTCACTCGTCGAGGCAGAGTCCTCCTACGATCCGATGTCGCGTTCACGTGCCGGTGCAATGGGACTTACTCAGCTGATGCCTAATACAGCCGCAGACCTGGGAGTGAAGAACTCTTTCGACCCAGTCCAAAATCTTGAAGGTGGCGCCAAGTATCTCAGCCAAATGTTACAGCAACAGCGCGGAAACGTGGAACTGGCCCTGGCAGCCTACAATGCTGGTCCAGGAGCCGTCCAGAGAGCGGGTGGTATTCCTAACTATAAGGAAACCAAAGCCTACGTTTCGAAGATCATGGCGCGATATAGAGGAATGGGGGGCCAGTAAGCCATGGCAGAAACCAAGAGCAAGAAGAATCTCCTATTCATTTTGATTCCCACCATCGTTCTCCTGCTCGCTGGCGGCGCTGGCGCGGCAATCTTCTTCGGATTGATCAAGATTCCAGGCATGAATTTTGGAAACAAAGTCGTCAAGAAAGACGAAAAGAAGCCACCAGCGAAGAAGGCTCCAGTGGTGACGCCCACTAAGACCCCGGCTCCGAAAGTAGAGAAGCCGATTCCACCCAAGCCAGATCCCGCGAAAGGCTATGCGAAACTAGCAACCGTGTGGGATGCGATGGATTCTGAGAAGCTGAAGCAGGTTGTCTCAACCTGGCGAGACGCTGATCTCGCACAGGTGTTGGTCAAGATGGACGAAGAAAAAGTCAGTGCCTTGCTCGCCCTCATGGATCCGAAAAAATCTTCGACGATCATGAAGGCGATACAAGTTAAGGCATCGGAGCCTGAGCCAACGCCCGTAAAGAAAGCGTAGCCGCTACTCGTTCTTCGCGCCGTCGTTGATCCACTGCTCGATCAACTTGATCTGGTCGTCTGCCAGAGGTGCTCGACCCTTCGGCATGCGGTCCCGACCGGCTTTGTGCATTGACCTGATAAGGTTGCTCGTCGCGGCGTTGCCAGGGGTGACCGCTGCAACGATCCCGTTGTAGTTTGTCAGATCGATATCAGATTTGCGATTCTGCGCGTTGTGGCAGGGCATGCAACTCGCACTCATGATCTTTTGGACTGCAGCATAGCTTGCCACGAGCTTGATTTCTTCTGCCTTCTGCGCGCC
>JBBRHU010000262.1:0-5106 GCA_038222255.1 Fimbriimonadales bacterium
CATTGAGGTCAAACCTTTGACCGTGGACTCAACTTCTTGGTCGTAAAAGTCGCCAACCTTGACGAGCATTTCGGAAAGTCGACCTGATTCTTCACCGACGTCGATCATCGTTGTGACGAGGGTCGGGAAGAGGTTTGACTGGGTCAGAGGCATCGAAAGTTTGTTGCCTTCACGGATGCTCAGCCGGGTGTTCTCGATCGCCTGCTGGAGCACCATGTTGTTCAAAGTCTCTCCGACGATCTCGAGACTTCTCATCATCGGAACGCCAGAATTGATGAGAGTTCCAAAGGTGCGAGCAAATCGAGCGACGCTCATTTTGAGGACGAGCTCTCCAATGATCGGCACTCGGAGCTTCATGAAGTCGAGTTGGTAGCGCCCTCGTGGAGTTTTCCCCCACTGCTTGATACCGATGAAGATGCCAATTCCGGCGAGAATGATGAGCCACCAGTAAGCGGCCATGAAATCACCCATTCCGAAAAGTGTCTTCGTGATAACCGGCATCTCCATATTCATGCCGGTGAAGATCTCTTTGAACTTCGGCAATACGAATGTGAAGAGTGCAAAAAGCATGATCTGGGAGAAGATCAAAACGAGCACGGGATACATCATCGCGCTCTTGATCTTGCCCCTGATTTCGGTTTCGTATTCCAAGAAGCCCGCGAGTCGATCGAGAATGAGGTCGAGAATACCGCCGAGCTCAGCCGCTCTAATCATGTTGATGTAGAGCTTGTTAAATACGTGTGGATGCTTGACGAGAGCTTCGTTGAGCGCGAGGCCGCCTTTAACGTCTACCGCGACCTGCTCGATCGCGTATTTCAAAATCGGGTCTTTGCACTGGCCGACAAGAATATCGAGGCACCGAAGAATCGGAATGCCCGCGTCAACCATCGTGGCAAACTGCCGCGAGAAGACGACGAGCGATTTCATCTTCATCTTGCCTTTCGGCGCGCCTTTGCTCTTCGATTTACTGGCGCGCCGAACTTCGGTGACCTGATACTGTTGTTCCCGAAGTCGGCCGATGACAGCCGATTCTGATTCGGCCTCCATTGTGGACTTCGTGACCTTCCCGTGGGAGTCGACTGCGGTGTATGCAAAGGTTGGCATGGGTTCTTCTCGGGCGAGTTCTTCGCGTACAAGAAGAATCTTCGGAATGCCGAGCAAAGAAACCAAGGACGATTATGAGTTCTTGGGCTTTCGCACGAATTTTCTGGTGCTTTTACTTGTTAAATCAGCCCCGCATAGCCAATTCCGACATCAACCTGATCCCGAGCGGGAGGGCGTCGTCGTTGAAATCGAACGTCGGAGCGTGCAGATTGGGATAGGTCGATTGCCCATCAGGAAGCAGCCCAAGGAAGTAGAAACAGGCCGGGACAATCTTGCCGTAGAAGCTGAAATCTTCGCCACCCATCGACGGGAACTCCTCGTAAATGACGTTGTCGTCTCCGATGACTCTGCTCGCAATCGCGCGGAACCGTTCGGTGGCATCGGCATCATTGACTACCACTGGATAGTGCCCAGTCCACTTAACGGTAGCGGTAGCTCCGAAAGCCTTCGCAACGTTCTCTACGGTCTCTTTAACTCTCCGCATGCCGAGTTCAGCCATCTCGTCACTCAGCGCTCTCAGCGTCCCTCGCATCTGCGCGCGCTCTGGGATGATATTGTGTGCATGCCCTGCGTGGAGCTTGCCGATCGTGACGACAAGGGACTGAAGCGGATCTACCGACCTCGAGACGATCGACTGCAGCGCCACGATGATGTGGCTGGCGACGACAACGGTATCAATGCCCAGGTGAGGATAGGCCGCGTGAGTGCCCTTTCCTACGACATCGATCTCGATTTCTGTGGCTGAGGCCATGAGCGATCCAACTCGGGTGCTCACCGTCCCAAGCTTGCCGTGTGGGAAACCATGGAGCCCGTAGATGACGTCCGCCTTTTGTCCGATGATTCTTCCATCGAGCGCGCCTTCCTTGCAGAGAAGGTCTCCACCGGCTCCGCCCTCTTCGGCAGGTTGAAAGACAAAGAGGACGTTTTGGTCTCGTTCAACTTTGGTGAGCGCCTCTGCGGTTCCGAGCAGAATCGTCGTGTGGCCATCATGTCCGCAGGCGTGCATTTTGCCTGGTGTTTGCGATGCGTAGGGCTTGCCAGTTTCTTCGAGAACCGGAAGAGCGTCCATATCTGCTCGAAGTGCGACGGTTCGCGCGTTCTTAGGGTCTTTGGTGGTGGCGGGCAAGAAGCCGAGCACACCCGTTCCTCGGGCAAGCCCGGCGACAAAGTCCACTCCGAGCGCCTTCAGTCGAGACTGCACAATTCCGCTCGTACGGGTCTCTTCAAACCCAAGCTCGGGGTGAATGTGGAGATCGTGACGGATTTCGATCAGCTCGGGGAGCGAGGCTTGGATGAGAGACTCCAACGCGGACATGGTGCGAGATTACCCGCGCGGATTGGTGGCAGAGATTCGAGGGTTATTTTCGAGCGAGCAGAGGGGTGTCGAGCCACTTTAGCATCGGGCGAAGGCTTGGTGGAGCCTTGTCCGACAGCGATTCCGAACCCGGGTGGGAGTCTTCGACTCGGAGCATAAAGATCACTGCACCAACGAACGAGATTGCCGAAGCGACACCAAACATCCAGAGCAAACTTGATTGCGTGGCAATCCTTCCAAACACGATTGGGCTGACCGCGGTCGCGAGCCCCGTCACCGCAAAGAGCCGCGCTTGCGCTTGTCCTCGCGTTGCATCGGAAGTTAGGTCGTTTACAAAGACTACGGCGACCGCCCCCATGATTCCGAAATTGATCCCGTGCAGCGATTGCACCCCGAGCACCCAGAGCGGCCCCGTTGCGGGAATGTACATGAGGAGTCGGAGAGGTAGGAGGAGAAACGAGAATGCGAGGGCAGGTCTGCGTCCGTAGCGGTCAGAGAATCGACCCGACCAACGCATCACGAAGACTTCAACCAGAACTCCAAGCGCGAATGTGCCCGTGATCGCAAGTCCCCTTGCGCCTAGCGATTTTAAGAAGAGGCTTAGGAAGCCCATTGCTCCGTACAGCGCGAAGTTGTACAAGAAGTAGGCGGCAAGAAACCACATCAGATTGATGGGTAGGGGAGCCTTCTCGATCTTTCTGGGGACCCCGGCTTCTCGCACTGACTTCGTGTCTGGCAACACCCACGCGATCGATGCGAGAACCAGGAAGAGAAACGGACCTAGGCGAAAGACAGGATCAATAGCCGCTCTCGTCAAAGACTCCCCGCCAGATTTCCAGACAAGAAGCCCGCTCGCGCACGAGGTGACGATATATCCCACCGATCCCCAAAGTCGCAATCCTCCATAGGCCGCTCCACCTTTCGCGGCCTGCACCATGCGGCCGATCAAGACCCCGCCTGCCGCGTTCAGGTACATCAGCCCAACGTTCCCAAGGGTGATTAGCCCGAGAAACGCATAGTAGCCGGTAACGTGCGGAAATGCCACGTATGCCGAAAACGAACAAAGGGCGGCGAAACAGATAAACGGCCGACGCACATCGAAGTGATCAGAGAGTCGCCCGAGAATCGGCTGCATCATCAGCGCGATACCAATGCCGATGCCAGTTACGGTTCCGATTTCAGCCCGGTCGAGCCCTTCAGCTTCCATGTAGAGCGGCACAAACGGCTGCAGGAATCCGAAGGAGCTCGTGACGAGGAACATGTAGACCGCCAGGCGAAGGAAGTCACGTTTCGTCGTCATGCGCGCTCAGTCTACTAAGAATGGCGAATCAGTTTTCGAGCAACAGGACGGGCATTTCTGAGACGGGTACCTTGAACGACCCGTTTAGAGGAGTCAAGACAGTTTCTCTGCCGGCGACAGTCTTGCCGTCAAACTCGATCATGCGGAGTTTGGTGGCCTTCGACTTCACCAGATGAGGCAATGGAGCTCTCCCGAGACTAGTGGGCTGCCAAATGACGAGGGCAGACTCTTGTTGATCGTTCGAGAATCGGTAAGTTCGGCATCCAGCAATGAGATCTCTGAGATCTTCTTTGAATCGGAAACTTTTTAATCTTAGCCGCATGGTTGCGAGATCGTAATAGCTGGGTTTGGGCTTCCACGCGCCTTTCTCAGTCACCACGCCGCAGGTCTCAAAGACTCCGGTGCCGGTGCTTTTGACGTCTCTAAACATGAACATCTGCGCGCGGTCTACACCAGCTGCCGCCAATTCCAAGAAGCTTCGCACGAGCCACGCCGACTGGACCTGTTCGGCGGACATTACACCGACCGCGGGGGCGTGAAGAGGAGAACCTGGGTTAGTATCGTAGCCGAATTCACTTAGCCAAACTTCTTGTGCCGGGGCGTGAATTCGCTTCCAAGCAACGAGCTTCTCCATCCTCGCTCTCAACTCGCCTGCCTCCGGACTCACCCCTTGGGTTTTGAATGCTTGAGCTTCATCGCCGTCGCTACAGTAGTGGTGGACATTGATGACATCGAACGGAAGCTCGCCTTTTCGATGCGCAAGCGACCAGAGGTGCATCGCCTTCACGATTTCGATGTCGTCACGTACGAGGCCGCCCAGGACGAGCTTCATTTTCGGGTCAGCTGTTCGAATCCCAACCCCTGGCCCCATTCGGCCCTGGTGACCGTCTCGATCAGCACTACACATCGCCGCGAGCTCATAGGGGGCAAAGTAGCCGCTTCGATTTCGCCAAGTCTTGTCGGGTTCATTCCAGTTTTCTAGGTACTTCAACACCCCAAGCCCAGAAGCGGCCACCTGGCCGGGGGCGAGCTTGGTGGATTCCGCAGCAACCTTGGACGATCCGTACCTTGCGGCGAATTGATAGAGGTGGCTGGCATGTATCCGATACGATTCTGGCAACACCGAGGAGTCTCCAGCTTTGATCGGTTTGTCGTCGTTTTCAGTTCCGGGGAAGTGCTTGGATGAAGAACCTTGCAGTGCAGGAATGACAGTCACCCCTAGGCGATTGAGGTCCCTGTAGAAGTTATCGAAGAACCACGAGTTGCCCGCAGCAGCACCCGAGGGATTGAATCTCGCAAGCATGCCGGGACCCTCGAAATCCCAATTCCAGTTGTGATACTCGCGTAAGGTGCCGGAGACAGGAGCGAGAAGAGGGATCGGGTCATC
>JBBRHU010000263.1:0-5097 GCA_038222255.1 Fimbriimonadales bacterium
GCCGACAATGGCGTGCCGTTGAAATCTGTTGTGCATGTTGACGTCACCCCTAAGAGGTCGCCCGCAGGTCCTCCGCCAGGACGTGTGCACGACGTGATCGTCGTCAACCAACGGATCGCTTCCCGGCTCACGCCCGCTACCTCTGCTTGAATTCCGAGGGTGAGCGTCTCTTCTTCGCCATTCCCATCCTCTGACTTCGTCGAGGTGGTCAATTCGAATTGAAAACGGTCTTTGTGGCGCACCTGGATTCTCAGCACTAGAGGTTCTGATTGCATCTACAGCGGAGAGTATAGCGACATGCTATGGAAAGCGAAGCGCCGAATGCCACACTTGTGCTGAGACCCGGCCCGAAGCTGCTTCGCTAGATTGCGGACAAACATTGGCCCTTAGCTGACCAGCTATTAGGAACAACCCATAGGTATACGCGGTAACGTTAGGAAGTCATGCAGTCGCTTCTGATCTGCCTCGTCGGGTTCCAGGCTCCTGAAATCGTGATCCCGAGTACCGCCATCTTTACCACCGAAATCAGCGGGCTAGCTCGGACCGGCGCGATTCGAGAGGTTGTCGGAAACGTCTTGCGGGTGTCGATCAAGCGCGACTCTGCGGAGACGAATGCAACCCAGCTTTCGTTGCCCAACGCGAGGGCTGTAAAGAAAGGTGACGTCTTGCTCGCACGATTTGAGGTGCGTGGAAAAACTGCTGCAGGGACCACGGGGAGGGTTGAGTTTTACTTCGAGAAGGCGACCTCACCTTGGACGAAGTCAGTGGTCCAAGCCGTGTCGACCCGACCAAAAGAATGGAAGCACATCGAGGTTCCATTCAAGAGCATCGCCAACTATGCGCCAGCCGAAGTGATGGCCTCCCTTCGCTTCGCCTTCGGTCCTCAAACTGTCGAATTAAGAAATTTTTCGATCTCAAACTTTCACGATTCGAAAGATCTCGACGCCCTGCAGCGCGAAGTTCGAGACCGGAATCGGATAGGCGAAGTCTCCATCAATGTTAACGCCTCTCACACGATGCAAAGGATGATCGGACTCGGAGGCAACTTCACAAAACCCCGCTACGGCGAGACAAAAGCGATGGACGCGGTTGGTGAGGCAGCCCTAACCGGTCTGCCCGTGAGGATAGCCCGAACTGGTCTACCCCTCAATCACTTTGCACCGTCTCGAAACAAGATCGTCGATGATCAAGGGCCAGCCCTCGCCTCGTTCCAGGCTCTTCAACGCTTAGCAAGACTCAAGGTGCCCATCGTTTCATCGGTATGGGAAGGCGCTGATTGGTTGCTCCCGGGAGAAAGAGAGAAGGGTGGCAAGATTCTTCCGTCAGCAAATTATTCGATCTGCGCAGATCTGATCGTTCGATATCTAACCACTGCTAGGGATCGCTTTGGAGTCACGGTCGACTACTTCTCATTCAACGAACCCGATCTCGGGATCAATTTCAAATTCTCCGGTGCAGAAATGGCCAAGTTCATTGGCGTTCTTGGACCAAAACTCAGAGCCGCGAAGCTGCCCACGAAGTTTATTGTCGGTGACACCGCGAGCGGCCGACCTTCCGCGCGATATTCGACGGAGATTCTTTCGGACAAGTCGATTGCCGGTTATCTTGGCCCGATTGGATTTCACTGCTGGGATGCGCTGAGTGCAAGTTATGCGGACTATCGAAGCATCGCTGCCGTTGGCAATCGCTTCGGAAAAGAAATTTGGTGCCTGGAAGCCGGCCATGATGCACAACTTTGGCAAGCAAATAATCCGTGGCCGACCTGGCAAAATGCCATACGAACAGCACAAGCCTATCTGAGGACGGTCAACCTCACCGGATGCTCTACCCTCGCCTACTGGACATATCAGAACGACTATCCGATCGTCAGCGCAGATGGGAAGACCAAGTACCCGGTGTTCCATGTGCTCAGCGAGATGTCGAAAGTTCTCGATCGGGGAACAACGGTGATCGAATCGATGTGCCAGGCGGAAGAACTGCAGGTTGTGGCGACCAAGATCGGTAGGAATATTTCTTTGATGGGAGTGAACACCATCGGTGGGGGCGTTGCCTCCATTTCTGGTTTTCCTCCGACCACAAAGTTGACCGTGCTCATGCGAACAGAATCTGGAGTCATTACTCAGACACTTCGGTCGAACTCGGACGGGAAGGTTCGAGTAACTCTCCCGTCAAGTTCGTTCTTCGTGATCAGAGCCTAGGCCACTACGTTAAGAAGGCTGCCATCCGTGAATGTTTTCGGTCTTGGGCGACTTGGAGGGGCGTGCGGCCTTGTGCATCAATTGAGGTGGGATCGGCCCCTGCGGCAAGCAACAGCTCTGCCACCTCGATGCATTCGTTGTGCTGCGAGGCGCACATGTGGAGTGGAGTGAAACCTTCAAACTCACCCTTCATCATGTTGCGCGAGTTGACGTTCGCTCCATGCTTGAGCAAGACTTTCACAGTGCGCGGTTCGTGCTCTGACGCCCAGTGAAGAGGCTTTCCACCGTACAGACCAATCTCGTCCGCTTCGATCACCGCACCAGCTGCGATTAAGGCTTCAACGACTTCGACGTAGCCGTTGTGAGCGGGCCAGTGAAGCACGCTTTCCCCGATGCAACCCCGACGATAAACCGCAAACGGATCACGAGCAAGGTGCATTTCGATTCGGTCGAGCATGCCTATGCGAGCCGCACATACAATGTCGATGCCGCACCCATAGGTCGGCGGCTGCCCGTGATCTCTCGCAATGGAAGCTTCTAGAAGGTATTCAACCAGCGCTTCGTTCTTGCTATACCGCGCCTCGAAAACTGGTGGATAGTCGCTCTGTCTCACCGCGTAGACCTCTGCACCAGCCTCGACAAGCACCTGAGCAAGCTCAAGCGAGCCGCGCTTTGCCGCCACATGTAATGTGCTTTCCCAACCACCGTAGTCCGTCTTTCTCCAACACCCAGCCAAGTTCGGCGAGGCCGCGACGAGCTGCCGAACTCGCTCGACATCAAGCGCGTCAACTGCCTCAAACATATCGTCGAGCGGGTTCGAAGCCATGGGTGCGCCTACTGCCTTGCGGAGTTCTGCCCAAGATGCAAAGCCGTTTTCACGACATATCACAAGTTGGGCGTGAGCCAGTTTGAGATCAGTGGAGCCCTCGAAATAGGGCAGCGCTCTTTCAAGAGCAGGTTGGTGACCAGCCCGAAGCGCTTTGAGTAATTCTTTCGCCTGAATGCGTAGCTGGTTCAGGTCCAGTTTCTGGGTGTTATTGTTCATGGGAACCTCCGTTGCTATCGCCTGAGGTCCGCGCGCAGGCATCAACAAAGGTTCTTGCAAATGCGCAAGCCAAACATGGGTGGACACAGTCCTTCCCGCGGACCCGGGAGCGTCCCAAAACGCAGTTGCATTGTACACCGGACGTATTATTTTGGGAAGTCGGCATAAGAACACTTTCATGCATATTGAATTATTTGACAGCAATCAAAGTATAATGCTTCCATGGCCGATGTGCTTACATCTCTACAAGCCTTAGCGGACCCCACCCGATTTGCAGTATTCAACTGCATTCGCGGTTGTGGCGGCGCATCTGCTTACGATTGCGACACTGGTGAGTGCGATGCCACGGAGCCGGAGGCGGTTGCGCTTTGCGATGTGAAGTGCCAGGTCCCATGCACGCCCAGCACGTTAACTCATCACCTAAACGTTCTAAGGGATGCAGGGCTCATCGATAACCAACGGAAAGGTCGCAAAGCATACGTGCGGATTCGCCCTGAAGGGATGAAGTCTATCGCTGAATTCTTCGCGGAGTGGAAATGAAAAAAGCATTCACCCTTATCGAACTGTTAGTCGTTATCGCGATCATTGCTGTATTAGCCGCGATCCTTTTCCCTGTCTTTGCCCAAGCGAAGGAAGCGGCGAAAAAGACAACTTGCCTCTCAAACCTCAAACAGATGGGCACGAGTTTCGCGCTCTATCTCAATGATAGCGATGGCATGTACCCCACCTGTGATAACGACAAAGCAAAGATTGACGGAAAGCCACCCGAGCCAGAGACCCCGGACGCGGATGGACCACCAGAACGGGACTGGACGATTACAACCCAGCCGTACATCAAGAATTTCGACGTGCTTCGATGTGGTTCTGATCCATCTCCCAAACCCCAGGACCCCAAGAATCCGAACCTGACCGTTGAGTTTCGTTCAAGTTACACGGTCAATGGCTGGTCAGAATACAATCTTTCGGAAACTACCGTCGCGAAACCATCGAGTTGGGTGCTCCTGGCCGAGCGGAACAACAGAGCAAGAGGGCCGAAGACCTGGTGGATGTTCTACTGGTGGACCTGGCAAGGTTCTGGATCCAGCGCAGTTTGGCCACCGAGTGCCTCACCTGACCCAACTCCGCAAGCAAGTTTTGACCTTGCACTGGATCGACACGCGAATACCCCAAACTGGCTATTCGGCGATGGACATTCCAAATCGGTGTCATTGTCTTCGCTCTGGAAACCAGGTTCAGAAAATCAGTTCTGGCCGAATCCAAAATAGACCCGCGCCTGACAACTGCGCTTCTCACACTCTCAGGATAGAGAACACGCACAGGATGTTAGGACTCAGAAAGCGATGCTCAATCTGAAACACTTCGCGGAGAAGAACGGCGTTGAAAGTGTCGGGCACTTGCCCAGTTATGGTCGGAGCGGACAGAGTCGGATCTGGTCGATGCACAAGCGATTCTCTGACAGCAGCCCAGTGCCCCGTGCTCCGAGGGCGGTGAAGCGAATGCGGTTGTCTCCCATCCTCAGCTTCCAAGTTCCTATCGGGAGAGGGCGGGAGCGGCTTACTCCCGGGCCGACGGTTGTCAATAACTTCTGGCTTTGTTCATTATTTCCAGGCAAATCTACCTGGAACGAGCCTGAGTGCTCAGTTCGTGTGACCACCACTTGAATCTCATATTGACCTGCGGCGTCAACGGGCAAATCCAGCGAAAAGGAATCGGAGCCATGTTGGGCGACAAAGGTTAGTTGTCGATCGTTACCCCAACCATGGCCCCATTTGAGCATGTTTTCAACCTTAGGCATTGCACCAATCACATCGATAGGCTTCAAGTCTTCAGCCTCGATGGTGATGACGTTCGAAC
>JBBRHU010000264.1:0-5087 GCA_038222255.1 Fimbriimonadales bacterium
GGATGATCGATAAGATTGTTGCCCGAAAGGAAATGCGGTCGACTCTGTCTATCCTCGTTCGAACACTTGGAGGTGCCTCACTTGTCCGCTAAGAGTCACAAAGAGTGGGAGAAGCCGCTGATTGAGCTGGAAGAAGGCATCGCAAAGCTGAAGGAGCTTGCTGCCCGTGAACGAGATGAAACTCGTAAGCTATCCCTGTACGAAAAGGTTCGCGAATTTGAGACCCGTCGCGATCGATACATCGAAGTGATGTATTCAAACTTGGGGCCTTGGGAGAAGGTTTTGGTCGCTCGTGCAGAGAAAAGACCGTACACCCTTGACTACATTCAGGCGATTTTCCACGAGTTCACTGAACTCGATGGAGATCGACGTCACGGCCGTGATCATGCCATTGTCGGCGGGCCGGCGTTGCTTGACGGCCTGCCCGTCATGATTGTGGGTCACCAAAAAGGTCGAAACATCCAGGAGCGCCAACATCGAAACTTTGGAATGGCGAAGCCGGAGGGATACCGAAAAGCGATTCGGCTCTTCGACATGGCCGAGCGATTCCGAATGCCGCTGATCACATTTGTTGACACTCCCGCTGCTGATCCTGGCGTTGAAAGCGAATGTCGCGGCATCTCTGAGGCTATTGCTGCTGGCATGTTTAAGATGTTCGAGCTGACCGTGCCGTCGGTGAGCATCATCATCGGAGAGGGCGGGTCTGGTGGAGCAATTGGAATCGCCGCCTCTAGCCGAGTGTTGATGCTTGAGCATTCTGTCTACTCAGTTATTCCTCCGGAGGGATGTGCGGCCATTTTGTGGCGAGCTCCCGAGCGAGGTGCAGATGCTGCCAAGGCGCTCAAGATCACAGCTCAACATGCTATGGAGTTCGGTTTGGTTGATGGAATCGTACCTGAACCTGTGGGAGGAGCACACCGCGACCTCCCAGAAGCGAGTGCGCTTGTGAAGAGTGCGATCCTCAGGTCGCTCTCGGAGTTGAGCATGATGAGCCCAGAACAGATTCAGAACGAACGATATGAGAAGTTTCGTGCGCTCGGGCGGTTTGAAGAAGCTTGCCCCGAAATCTCTGTTGAGCACGGATCAACCCCGTAATCTGTACCAGGTTTAGTGAAATGGCGCATTTCTTGCTCGGGGCATTGCCACCGGCGCGCCGAGAATAATAAGGATGAACGCATTCGGCTTTACCCTGATTCTGGCTTTGGGGGTCTATTCGCCCGCTAAACCGGTGTCTGCGACTTGGAAAGAACAAGCCGAAGCACAAATTGAGAAGGTCCGCAAAGGAAACTTTAAGATCCAGCTCGTCGATCCTGATGGAAAGGCAGTTCCGGATGTTCAAATTTCGCTGAAGCAGGTCAATCACGATTTCCGACTTGGATGCGTTGCTCCATTTTCACGAATCACAGGGACCACCGAGGGAGATGAACGTTGGCGTGATGAATTTAGCAAACACTTCAATGTCGCCTGGTTCCGAGATGACCTCAACTGGATTCGGTATGAGGGTGGAAAACTCCCTGCTGACACGGTTGCCACGGTTTCGGCTTGGCTGACCAAGAACGGACTTGCTGCACGAGGCGGAGCCCTGACGACAGGTTCACTCGCTCTTGCGCCGGAAGCGGTTCGAAATCTACCGAAAGACACGCTTCGTCAGGAACTCCAACGGCGCGTAACTGAAGCGGTTGGTCAGTGGAAGGGCAAGCTGTATGGTTGGGATGTCGCGTTTGGCGGAGTGAAGGACGCTGAGATCTGGTCGCGAGTAGGCGATGCTGGATTCTCGGAAGTGTTCCAAGCAGCTAAGGCGGCAGACCCCGCGACCTTCGTGACATATACCGAAGACCAATTTCACTCGGATCGAATGGGCCTCGCTCTAAATCGAATCCAGAAGCTCCTCGCTTCCAAGGCTCCGCTCGACATCATCGGCGACGTGATACCACTCGGCAATGCTGATATCGAACCAACCCGAATGATTCGCGATTGGAACCGCCTCGCTCGATTCATGCGCCGACTGGAGGTATTCCCCACGTGGATGGGTGAACCTTCGGACGATATGCAGGCAAAGCTGCTCGAAGACTTCCTTTATGCGTCCTTTAGCCAGGAAAATGTGGATGGCATGTTTCTGCCTGCATTTGCTCAGGGCGATGGCGTTGGATTCTTTGCCCGCTCAGACTGGAGCATGCGCCCTGCGATGCAGGTGATGGATGAATTCTTCCGAATCAAGTTCCGTAGCGACGCGACGACAAAGTCCGGCGCGGACGGAGTGGGAGACTTCAACGTTTTCTTTGGCACCTACGAGATGTCGGTGACCTACGGTGGCAAAACCTACCGTGGCTACGTTGGATTCAACAAATTCGGTAAAGCTCTGCAGAAAATTGAGCTTGCAAAAGAGTAGACCGCGCGTATAGGGAAAATAGAGGGATGCTCGGCTCCCTCGCCCTTGCCTTAGTTTCCGTCTCCGGATCCCCTAGTCTTTCTGATCTCAAGCGATCACTTGATCCGATCTGCCAAAGATTCAACGGAAGGCTGGGCTACGCGGTTCTTTTTCCCGACTCAGGCCAGAGAATCAGTTTCCGAGGTGACGAGCGCTTTCCAACCGCTTCAACGATCAAGACCTCAATTGCTCTCGCCGGCATCCTTGATGTGGAAGAAGGGAAGCGAAAGTGGTCCGACAAGATGGTTGTTCCGCCGATGAGCGGACGCCAGGCGAGCATGTGGTCCTACCATTTTAGGGACGGCGTGAAGCTCGACCTTGATGGGTGGACGAACCTGATGATCACCGTAAGCGACAACACGGCGACGATGGTTTTGCGTGAATGGTTGGGTCTCTACGAAATCAACAAGCGCATGGAGAAGCTTGGTTTGTTGAACACAAAAGTTCTCGGCACGTTCCCACCTCAGGACATCATCAACAACCGCCTTCGTGGCCAATTCGGTCTAGGCATGACCACGCCGAACGAGATGGCAACGATGTGGTCACTGATCTACGGGCGAAAGGCAGCCTCCGCGGCGGGGTGTGAGAAGCTGATGAGAATCCTCAGCCATCAATATTGGGACGACTTCATGGGGTCCTCCGTGCCGGTCGGTGTGACGGTTTGCTCGAAGTCTGGGGCGATCAACCGGAGCAGGTCAGAGAACGCACTCGTCTTTGCTCCAAAACCGTTCATCGTCACGATTTACAGTGATGGCCAGAAAGACCAGTCGTGGACCGAGAAGAACGAGGGTGAGGTTGCGATCCGCACCATGTGCTCGTTAATTTGGAACACTCTGAATCCAGACCGAACCTACAAGCTCCCCAAGGGCTATGAGAAGTTCTGGCCCACCGGTGGTGGGGTAGAGGACACACTATGAAAACTTATCTTTGCTACTTCACACCGACCCGACCTTCGTTTCCCGGAGATGCGACGGAGAGCGAACTCTCGACGGTTGGAGAGCACTTCAATCGACTCCATTTGGCGAGCGAATCAGGAATGGTGAGGCTGGCAGGGCGGACCCAAGAGGAGCACCCGGTTGGCCTTCTCATTTTTCACGCTGTGGATGAGCAGGCGGCTGAAGATTTTGTTGCAGAAGACCCCTGCGTAAAGGCTAAAATATTTAACTACAAAATCCATCCCTACTCAATAGCAATCTGGGCAAGCGAACTCACGTAGGATACGTCCTAGTCGTTGCCTAGCTGCCCGCGATTGTGCCATACTAACGCAATCCCCCGGGTGAACCGCTGTGTGCCGGGCGCAAGATTTTTTGGAGAAACAATGGCGAGAGCTAAATTTGAAAGGAACAAGCCGCACGTCAACGTCGGCACCATTGGCCACGTTGACCACGGCAAGACATCATTGACGGCTGCAATTACGGGCACGCTCGCGCTTAGCGGACTGTCGAAGAAGGTTTCCTACGCGGAAATCGACTCGGCTCCGGAAGAAAAGGCGCGCGGTATCACGATCAACATCTCGCACCAAGAGTACGAGACTGCAACCCGTCACTACGCTCACGTGGACTGTCCTGGACACGCCGACTTCATTAAGAACATGATCACCGGCGCTGCACAGATGGATGGAGCAATCCTCGTCGTATCGGCGACCGACGGTCCGATGCCGCAAACTCGAGAGCACATCCTGCTTGCTCGACAGGTTGGTGTTCCTTACATCGTCGTGTTCATCAACAAGATTGACCTCGTTGATGACGAAGAGCTCATCGAGCTCGTCGAGATGGAAGTTGCAGACCTGCTTACCAAGTACGGCTTCCCAGGCGACAAGACTCCGATCATCAAGGGTTCGGCAGTCAAGATCCTGGAGGCACTTGAGAAGGGCCTCCCGGTTGGCGATGAAGCTTACAAGCCAATTCTCGACCTGATGGCTGCGGTTGACTCGTTCATCCCAACCCCAGAGCGAGATAAGGACAAGCCGTTCCTCATGGCGATTGAAGACGTCTTCACGATCACTGGTCGTGGAACCGTTGCTACCGGTCGTGTCGAGCGCGGTCAGCTCAAGTCGATGGAAGAAGTCGAGCTCGTGGGTCTCTCTGAGGCTCCTCGCAAGACGATCTGCACCGGCGTTGAGATGTTCCGAAAGACTCTCGACTATTGCGAAGCCGGTGACAACGTCGGTCTTCTTCTCCGAGGCGTGGATCGAACGACGATTGAGCGCGGAATGGTTATCTGCAAGCCAGGTTCCATCAAGCCTCACCGCCGGTTCAAGGCTGAAGTTTACGTTCTGTCGAAGGACGAGGGTGGTCGACACACTCCGTTCGTGACTGGATACCGACCTCAGTTCTTCTTCCGCACGACGGACGTTACCGGCACGCTCACGCTGCCAGACGGCGTCGAAATGGTTATGCCCGGTGACAACATCACCATGAGCATTGAGCTCATCGAAGGCAAGCCGGTTGCTATGGAGCAAGGTTCCAAGTTCGCTATCCGAGAGGGTGGACGAACGGTTGGTGCTGGCACCATCACCGAAGTTCTAGACTAATCTCGAAAACTTCAATGCCCCGACCAGAGAAATCTGGTCGGGGCTTTTTTTGTGTTTGTTCGGCGGACTGCCGCTTTCAGATACTCCTGCCTTCTCGCAAGTGTGTCAAAGCCGAAAGATTTATAG
>JBBRHU010000265.1:0-5078 GCA_038222255.1 Fimbriimonadales bacterium
CGGCGATTGAGCCAGCTGCCGAGGCCGCTCCTGAGAAGCCTGCCAAGGCATCGAAGGCGAAGGCTCCAAAGACTGAAGAAGCTGCTACCGATGCTGCAACTACAGTCGAAGCCGAGCAGCCGAAGAAGGCTCCCGCAAAGAAGAAGAAAGCCGACGCTGAGTAGGTTTTCTGACTGAACGAGAAAAGGGGCGGCAGTAGTGCCGCCCTTTTTTTGTACAATGCCAATGATCACAAACGCCGAACTCGCCCAGAATCTTCGAGATCTTCGCGACTTCTTGATCATCGCGGGGTACGAAGAGTCGCACGCGACTCGATATACGAATATCTCCCGAGCAATCGACAAACTCCCAGAATCGGTCCACACCCTGCGGGATCAGGGAAGACTCGGTGAAATTCCGGGTGTGGGGAAACTCATTCAAACCTACATCAAGGAGATTCTCGACACTGGTGTGAGTTCGAAGCAAACGGAGTGGGAAGAATTTGCCCCGATGACCGTCCTCCAGCTCGTCAGAATGCCCGGAGTTGGCGCCAAGACCGCACGCAGACTCTACCAGGAGTTCGGAATTGACTCGTTGACGACTTTGAAACTAGCTCTGGAGACCGGAACCTTGGAGGGTGTCAGCGGAATTGGTCCGAAGATGCAGGCAACGTTTCGCGAAGCAACCGGACTGGCCTAGCCGTGCCACAATAGATTCATGTTGGAACGGCCTAGTTGGGATGTCTACTTCATGGACATTGCACACCTGGTGAAAAGTCGCGCGACTTGTCCGCGCCGTTCTGTCGGGGCAGTCATCGTTCGGGACAAGAGGATCCTCGCGACCGGATATAACGGAGCCGCTCGTGGTCTTCCTCACTGCCCAGAAGACGGTGACAAGCACGATTGGCCACGCGGTTGCATGAGAGCAGGACATTGTATCCGTGCTCTGCACGCTGAACAAAACGCAATCCTGCAGGCCGCCTTCATCGGAGTTGCCTGTGAGTCCTCCACCATTTATGTCACCTGCCAGCCCTGCCACAACTGTGCAAAGATGATTGTCAACGCAGGGATTGTCCGTGTGATATACGAAGGCGACTATCCAGACGATTTCAGCAAAGAGATTTTCCGAGACGCCGGCCTTGAAGTCTGCCGGTATGTCGACAAGGGCCTCGTGCCTGTGGAGTTATGAACGGTCTGCTCTTGTTTTTTGCTGAGGCGAGTCCGCGCGTCCTTGGCGGATTTCGATGGCCCATGCTTGCCGCTGGAATTGCGCTTGCGGTGAGTTGGTTTCTCACGCCGTGGGTGAGACAGCTCGCCATCAATAAAGGTGCAATCGACGATCCCAATCGCGATGACCGGCGAATTCACAAAGAGCCGCTGCCTCGATGGGGAGGTCTGGCGATCTACGCCGGAATCGTCCTTGCGACCTTGGTGGTCATGCCACTCTCGGGGCTGACTCAACCGTTTCCCGCCTATCTGGTTGGCCTCTTGGGCATCGGTGGGCTCTTGGTGGTGGTGGGTGCGCTTGACGATCTGTACCAATACGCAGCAAAGGTTCAGCTGGTGTTGCTCCTTGCCGCCGGTGTACTCATCCAATTTAGTTGGGCTGGGAGCCCGGCCGAGGCCCGAATTCAGATCGCGACGATCTCAGTTCCGTTTACGGGTGGGGCACAGTACTGGTCGCTAGGGCTTTTTGCAATCCCGATCACGTCGATCTACATCTTTGTAGTTACAAAGACGATGGATACAATCGACGGAGTCGATGGGCTTGCCTCTGGAATATCTTCGATCGCGGCTGCGACCCTCACTGTCATCGCCGTCTACTGCAAACAACCCCAAATCGCACTGCTCACAGCCTCCGTCGCAGGGGCTTCGATCGGCTTCTTGAAGCACAACTATAATCCTGCGAAAATCATCATGGGCACTGGCGGTGCCTACATTCTCGGCTTCACCCTCGCCTGTCTTTCCATCGTCGGCGCGTTAAAGACAGCGGCGGCTGTTGCTCTAGTTGTTCCGATCTTGGTCTTTGGCGTCCCAATCTTTGATGCATTTTTTGTCATCACTCGCCGAATTCTGAGCGGTGTCCCGATCACTCAGGCTGACAAGCGACACGTGCATCACACCCTTCTCCGAAAGGGATTGAACCAGCGACAGACTGTGTTGGTGTTGTACAGCGTTGCGGCTATTCTCGGCGTCGCTGCGATTCTCGTGATTAAGCAGCGGCAATAGGCTCAACTTTCGGCGCTGGCCACAGAGCGTAAAGGATGGATGCCCCCAGCGTCCCTGCACAAGCGCCAGCAAACACGTCCGAGGGCCAATGCACTCCTCGATAGATCCGGCTGATGGCGACCCCTACCGAGACCACGACACATATCCATGCGAACGTCCGCTCCCTCTGCGTCCGAGCGAACAGCAGGATCGTCACCGAGACGGCAAAGGCAGTAGTCGTATGGCCGCTCGGAAAGCTTGAATAACGGAATCCTTCTTGCGGATGGGCGTCCCATAGCAGGCTCGGACGATCTCTCGGAATGAGAGCCTTGAGAAGTTGGGCGAATCCTAAGCCGGTGATCAGAACCGAGCAAACCAGCGGCCAAACAAATTGTTTGGTCCAAATGCGGCTGAGCAATGCCAGTGCTACTTGAACTTGGCCGAGGCCGATGTAGCTAAGAACGAGAAAGACGTAGTCCAAAAAGGAGCTGTGCCATCCTAGGTGGATGGCACGAAAGAGCTGCTGATCTATCTCAAAGAGATTGGTCACCCTTTGACTGTACCGGGCTAGCCTTGGGCTTTGCCTTCAGTTTGATGATCAGCAATTTGCGCTTGACGGGGATAGGCTCATCCCTCGTGGAGGCCTTTTCATTTTTAACCTGGCTGCGGTCCAGAACTGTGGAAGGCTTTTGCTTCACGGTGACCTTCGCGTCGGACGGCGCAGACCCTTTTGGCGCAGCCGATGAGAGCTTAGACTTGACCGGTGTTGAGGCGGGCGCAATCTCTTTCGTCGCTCTCGTTGGCTCTTTTTCTGCTTTTGGAGCGTCGAACCCAAGTGACTCAGTGACACCCCCACTGGTTTTCGCCTTCGTGTCTCGGCTTTGGTTGCTGCTTTCCGCTGCTCGCCCGGCTCGTCCTTCTGAACCTAGTCCGGTTGGAGATCCTTTACCTCCGCCAAACCCTGCAGACCCTAGCGGAGGGAGGGCAGGGGAGGACTTGGTTCCGCCAGTACTGGCACCTGCCCCGCCGGGACCCCCAAAGGCAGCCTTCCCGCCTGCATTTGACCCTCGGCCGCCCGCAAACCCTCCTGCACCACCTAGCCCGCGCGGAGGATTCTGGAGGTCCGCATCGGCCGAGAGTGGCTTCATCCGACTCGAAGACGCCAACAATGCTTTCGCCTCAGCAATCCGGTCGGATGGCACGACGAGCACCACGGTATCAGCGTTCGCCCCGGGCTTCTGAACGCTGAAGCCGGCCTTCTTCATCGCTTCAGCAATGTTGTTTTCTGAGAGCTCCACGTCGTCCACTTCGACCGTAATTACTTCTGTTTCGTCCAAAACTGGGGCGACGAGCTGCCGCTGCTTGGAAGATCGATCTTGGTTCGCATCGCCGGTCGCCCTTTCGGGTCTGGAGGCAACCTTTGATTGAGTGGTAGCTGTCACAGGGTTTGGACTCGAACGAAGCTCAATTGGCTTTGCATCAAACCTGTCTAGTCCAGCCACAGGTCGCGCTCCCGACTTTGCCCCTTCACTCGCAATCCCACTCGTCGCTGGCGCCACCGGACTGGCCGCGCTCGCAATCGAATCTTTCATGGCAACCAAGCTATTTGACACGGTACCGTTGCCCTGAAGCTTGACTACGGCGACTACTGCGATAGCGGCGGTTCCGGCTATCGTCAACCCACCCATCCACCATTGAGCTGCTCGGCGGGGAGCTGGCTTCTTGAGAGCAGCCAGCGTTTCTGCTTTCCCTTTGATTTCAAATTGGGGGGTAGCAGCCCTGAGAGTGAAACTTGTTGCTTGGAGCCACTCAATCTGAGATTTGATCTCAGGATCTTTTGCAGCTGCGTCTTCGACCGACGAACGCTCTTGCGGAGTCAATTCTCCGTCAACATAGGCCTTGAGCATTTCGTTTACGTTCATACGGTCACCTGGACGTTGGGGTCAAGATTTCTCTTCAGGCTGAGGAATGCATGGTGAAGTCGTGATTTGACCGTGCCTTCGGGTATTCCCAGAACCTGGGCAATTTCGGTATAGGTGAGGTCGTCGATTTCGTGCATCAACACCACTTCTCGATGTTCGTCAGAGAGTTTTGCAAGCGCATGTCTAAGGGCTTCACGGTTAACGACTTCCGATTCGACCGCGATGTTTGACGCTACGTCATATTCGGGGTCGAGCATCAAGGGTTGCACGTTCCGGATTCGAGCGAGTCGTCGACATTCGTTGTTTGCGACGCCAAGCAACCAAGTGCGGATTGCTGAATCTCCTCTAAATTTATGTGCAACTTTCTGAGCGGTCAAGAATGTCTCCTGGGCAGCATCAGCACCAACATCCTCTCCGACCCGCTGCACGCAGAAGCGATACACCGTCTCGTAGTGGAGTGAAGCGATCTCCTCCATGTCAAGCGTTGGCTTATTCCAAAACATCCGCTTGTATTCCTGAGTGTCTCAAGGCCTTGATCAAGTTCAAACGATTTTATTCTCTTGCGGCTACTGTGAAAATGGACCTACTGCACTGTTGGCTATACTGCCTTCGTGAATCGTTGGAAGCTCATTTCGCTCTCTGCTCTGCTTTCTGTCACGGCACTTTCATTTGCGCAGGCCGGATACGGTCCGTTTGATCCCGCCAAGACTCCGCCTAAATATGCTCCAGACCGAACCTTTGACCTACTCGACGTCAAGGTTGCACTAGATGTTGACTACCCCAACCGATCGTTTTACGGCAAGTCAACCAATCTTTTGAGCTACCTGCGAACGGGCCTCTCCGAGATTATGATGCACGCAGGGCCAGGAGTTGAAATCAAGACTCTGACTGTGGACGGAAAAGCAGCCACATATCGCCGGGATGGACGACAACTGTTCATCAAGGTCCCGACCACTGTGCGAGGCAACCT
>JBBRHU010000266.1:0-5061 GCA_038222255.1 Fimbriimonadales bacterium
ACTCGCTTGTCAAAATTCGTATAGCCCGGGTCGCGCTCGACAGTTGGGGCTACTCGATTGCCGTTAAGGTGGAGTTCGGCGTAACCGAGCCCCGAAGCGAACAACCTCGCTCGCTTCACCGCCTTTTTCGCAAGGAACTCCCGACGCAAGAACGGAGCTGGGCCAGGTTGCCCAGTTCCGATCCAGGTGGACGCTCCCCAACCTGCGACCCCGAGAATCCCCATGTCCCACTTCCCGACTTGACTCCAATCCGAAGGCTGGCCGCGCAAGTCCCAAGTTTGAACCTTCCAAAAACATCGCTGATTTGAGGCAAGCGCCTTGCCACGGTAGTTGATGTTGTAGGAGTTCGCCGAATCAACCTTTCCGGTATCCCAAAGGTCGCCCCGGTTGCTACTCAGCGTTTGTTCACTCGACGCCACTAAGACTCGATAGGCGGATTGTTGCCAATTTTGTCCGATGGCCTGCGTTCTCCAGCTTAACCGCGGAGCAGGGTTCTCAACAGAACTGTTCTCTGGCAAGTTTTCGCACCGAAGGTCCACGACTCGATAGTCGTTCTTCGTGGGTTCGGAACTATCCGTGGGGATGGAGACAAAAGCTGCGAAAGGAAAGAACACGTGACTAGTCTACCGAGGTGATTTGTCGAGGCTTTGACCTACGACCAACAGCTTGATTCCATAATCGAACAACGATGAGCGAGTTCACCGTGAAGTTGCTAGACTTGGAAACCTGGCCCGCCTATGCCGAATTGATCGAACGGCATAACGGAGTTTGGGGAGGGTGTTGGTGCATGGGATTTCACGAAGGGACTCCCGAAGAAGCCGATACGACGGTTTGCAAGCGCGATAGAAAGCTTCGACGAGTCAGCACCGGGAAGGCGCATGCAGCCGTCGTTTTTGATGGCAACCTAGCGGTCGGGTGGTGTCAATTCGGACCGGCCCCTGAGATTCGGCCACAGAACAAGTTCAAGCGCAAATACCTTCCGGAGCTACCACGCGAGCCGGATTGGCGAATCTCTTGTTTCTTTGTCGATAAGCGATATCGCGGCAAGGGAGTTTCTTCTCTTGCGTTAGAGGGAGCAATTGACGCAATCGCGAAGGCGGGCGGTGGGCTGGTTGAGGCTTATCCCGAAAACGTTGACGGACGCAATATCGCGGGCGCCTATATCTATCTCGGTACGATACCAATGTTCGAGAAAAGGGGCTTTGTCAAGTTACGCCAAGTCGCGATGCACCACTGGGTGATGACGCGCGAGGTTCCGGCAAAGTCAGCCCAACGCTAGACCGCCCACCTTCCGATTCCCAAGCTTCTCAAGCATCTCTGCCATCCCACGCTGGCGACAGTTGATCGCACGGGCGAGCGGGGTGAAGCCTTTATTGTCTCGTGCCTCTAGTGATGCACCAAGTTCGAACAACGTCCCTGCGATCTCAAGATTCCCTCGACGTGCCGCCGTATGAAGCGGAGTTGAGCGAGTCACGCCTCCGGCAAGATCAACACGTGCGCCAGCACTCACTAACGAGCGAACTATTTCGGGTCCAGACGCTAACTGACATTCGTTTGCAACCCTGTACAGCGGCGGATGTCCCATCGCATCAGCAATGTCTGGGTTCACCCCGTTCGCAAGCAGCGACTGAACCACGCGCAAACAACCTGCTCCAGCGGCAAAATGCATCAATGTTCTCCCGTTGAAGCACGCTGTCAGCAATCGGTGATCTCTCTCTAGACAGGCTACGATGAACTCATCGAGCGGATCACGTCTAACTTTCATCATCCTTGCGAAGATGCCGACTAAGACAGTTGGGCGGGCAAGGTGCTCGTTTGCAAGCGCCATAGCTTCCTCGTCTCGTGAATTCAGAATGTGTACGATGAGCTGATCAAGGGTCACTTGCATCTGCCAGCGTTGGACCAGCTCTGCACCAGCGGGAGATCCGGAATCGAGGGCTAGGCTGCCGTCGTTTTGCCAAACGATGTACAGCGAAGCAAACCGAAAGAACTGAGCTAGTACACCCCGAACATCCACATCGACGACGAGTGCCTCGGTTGCCGCGTCCATGTGGGTGAGCCAAGCCAAACGTTGTGCCTCGCTAATTTTGAACCTCGCATGTGACTCGCGGAGGCCCAAATAGGAGTGATATTGCGACTCATCCCAGTCACCGTCAAAGAATTGGACAAGGAACGCGCCAAGTGATTCCGCTGCACAACGAATGCTCTTGCCCGGGAACAACGGCTTCAGAACCTCGTCTTTGGCAACTCGACCATAGAATTCCCACGCGAGTCGCTTGCACCCTGCTTCCCTACCCAGCTTATCAAACACCGATTTGTCTTGCATGACAATGAACCTTCGCCCGGGAAGCCCGAGCACTACCAGCTCATATTAGTCCAATTCTGAATTTCTCCGGCTTAGTTGTCCGGCGTTTCTTCGCCCAACAGGTGCCGCACCGTATACATTTGACCCGTGTGGTATGAGATGTGGAATACCAGGTACTTCATCAGCTCACGGTAGGTTGAGCCCCAGTGTGGAGCAGGTTGCGACAGGTCGGGGTTGCGAGCGACGAGTGCAGCAACAGATTCCGCGTGAATCCTTTTGAGCTCGTCAAATACACCATTTGCTCCGAGGGCGAGCTGCTCCGCTGTCGCGACCGTTTCCGTTGTTGTCGTATAGTAAGCGAATCGTGCATCGAGTATGGGACTCATAATCTTGCACGTAGAAAGGTCCTTGGCAGAGCTACCGTCTGGTTCAGAACCAGCGAATCGAACCGCCTCGCCGTAAGCGATGTGCCCGGCAAGTTCGCCCACGGAGAGAATCCTTTCGCTTGGCCGTCTCCAAACGTTTTCGTCAGCCAGTCCCTTAAACGCTTCGCTTACTTCAAAGTAGCAAAGGTCAAGCATCTCAAGGTAGGTCGCGAGCATTCGCGGAGACTACCCACCGGACGGGTGAAGTGACATCCCTCGTGAGAGACGAGAAACAGACTCTTAATCCTGGAAATCATCCTCAGTTGCTTGGCTCTGGGCTGCAAGACGGATATCCTTGACTCATGAGCTACGAGGAGTTCAATGCCCTCGCTTTGTCCCTGCCCGAAGTGTCGGAGAAGGTCGGCAAGATCGAGAATGACTGGTCCCGGGCCGGTCGGCATATGTGCCGACTGAGGGATAGGCGACAAGCGATCGCCTTTCGCCTCCCGTGGGCGATTTGTGACGAGCTGACAGAAAGTCAGTCATCACTTTTTTACGTCACTCCTCACTATCTCGGGTGGCCCTATGTTCTGATCAAGCTCGTAGACCTAGATGCCAAGCTTGCGACCAGCCTCTTGAAAGCGGCGTGGACCTCCGCCCCCGAGACCATCCCTAGACGACCAGACAATGTGCCACAGGCTCGGGCATGACGACCGAACTCATCTTTGCCGCCGAAGCTGGCGACATTTCAAAACTCAAGACCCTGATCTCCGGTGGAGTTGAACTGAACCAACGAGACTCGCGAGGTCGAACTGCAGCCATGACGGCGACACATGCCAATCAGGTTGAGGCGGTAAGGTTGCTGATCGGTGCAGGAGCGGACATCGACATTCAGGACAACCTACAAGACAACGTATTCCTCTACGCCGGTGCGGAAGGTTTGCTGGAGATTCTTAAGCTAGCGGTCGAAGCCGGAGCGTCGACCGTTTTGACGAATCGCTATGGAGGGTCAGCACTGATTCCCGCCGCGGAACGGGGGCATATTGAGGTCGTCCGCGAAATCTTGACCTCGACCGATGTGCATGTCGACCACGTCAACCGATTGGGATGGACGGCGTTGCTTGAAGCAATCATCCTCACCGACGGTGGCTCAAAGCATCAAGAAATCGTTCGACTGTTGATTGAGCACGGCGCGAATGTCAATCTTCCAGACGGCGACGGAGTGCCACCCATAACCCACGCACGATCTCGAGGCATGGACGAGATTATGCGGTTACTGACTGAAGCAGGAGCTGAGTAGCGCTTCTTAGTCAGTGACTGTGACGTTCTTCGCAAGTGTCTTGAACCGCTCCCCATCTGCCTGCACCACAGTGATTGTCAGGTGACCGGTTTTGCTCGTGTTTAGATCCGTGGCTTTGCCCGATTTGCCTTTATGAACTCCCGCGATCACAGTACAACTTGCGCCGTCGTAGACTGCTTTTACAATTTTTTCCATTGGCTTTCTTCGTGCCCAATGTGGACGACGGGTTCTCACTGGACGTTTTTTGAGTTTAGCAGTAGGAGTGATTAGTCAGCTTGAAGGTTTTAACGCTCGAATCTGTCTGGGTCGTCCTAACCGATCATTCTGCGGTCAATACGTTCCACTCGTGCGAAGGTGCGCCTTGAGGAACTCGACAATCGCAGAACCAAACGCGGCCTTACCCGGTGCGGTGACATGGTCCGCTCCCTCAATAACTCGCACCTGAACGTCGGCGAGTTCAACTCGCAGTTCCGCCACACGCGATTTCAAGTGGTCTGAGTCCTTTGAGCCGTAGAGGAACAGTGATGGTGCCTTGCACTTCTGGAGGTCTTTCAAGTCGACCTCGAGCCTATCAAAACTTCGTCCAGCGGCAGCGAATGCCTTGAGGTCCTTACCCTTAAACATAAAATTTGCGAGGCTATCCGCCTGCGCCGGCGTCAACTTCCAACGTTCTGGCGGGGTCACCGCGAGAACATAGGATCCCATACCCTTGCCGCTTTCGACTGCCTTTGCGAAGACCTCAACTTCTTTTGATCCGCTTGGCTTTCCGCCCGCGATGAGAGGTGCTTGGCCGCCATAAATGATACTAGCCACTCTTTCAGGATGCGTCGCCGCGACTTTTGCAGCGATGAACGCTCCCATCGAATAGCCGACGAGGTGGGCCTTGCGGATCTTGAGGTGATCGAGAAGCCTAACGATGTCCTCGGCCATCTCTTCACCGTATTTAGCTGAGTCGTATGGCTTGCCACTTTTGCCATGGCCACGACAGTCGATCGCGATCGCTTGGATCCCGTCAAACGAGGTGAGCTTCGTGTTTCCCGAAGCATCTGCGCCCCACATGCTCGAATCACCCATCCAACCATGGATCAGTA
>JBBRHU010000267.1:0-5050 GCA_038222255.1 Fimbriimonadales bacterium
CTTGCACAAAGCCAAGACCAACCAGCACTTTGGGAATCGACTCCGCCCCACCAAGCTCACGGTGCTTTGCAACCGCGAGCTCCAATTGAGTTTCGTCAATCAGTCCCTCCTGAACAAAGTGCTGACCAGTTAGAATCATTCGCCTAACACATAGGTGCCCGCTAAGGGGCACGGTTAACCCGGCAAATGGTGAAGATCGGTCAGAAACTGATACGAATACGGGGCTTCGGGAAGCTCATCTGAGAACTACCCCCCGCCTGACCGTTGAGGTATATTTTCCATGTCACAAGCCCAGGTGGCGGAATCGGTAGACGCGCTAGTTTCAGGTACTAGTTCTCGCAAGGGAGTGAAGGTTCGAGTCCTTTCCTGGGCACCATCTGTCTCAGCTTCTCAATCGACATTAATCCAAATCGTGACTCTTGAGATTTGTAGCTTTGAATCGGTCGCGCCATCGAGGTTATGCCGTAGCGGACCAGAACTAGCTAAAACTCGTCCTTTACGGGCCAATTTGTAGCCCCCGATCTCCCCTCATGGTAGTTCAGTGCCAACTATCTATCGTCGACCTGACCGAACGGAGAACGTCTGCCCCCTCCGCCTTTCGACGGTAGAGGATATGCGTGAACCCATCAAAGTCCCAGGTAACGACCGTGACTTCCTCAGAACCTCGTGCGAATTCCACAGAGTTGGGATCTCCATGCCGACTCCAGTTGGAAAGCTCATTGGAGACCACGTTTAACACTATCTCATGTTGGCCCTGCACGAAAAAACTCATCTCCGTGAAGCCGGGCCTGACATACGAGTCAACCTGCGTATACCGGATCTCCGCACCCTTGAGGAAACCAAAACGGGGCTCGGCGGGTTGGACCGAAGCCCAAACCATGAAGCCCAAGATTGAGACGAGGAGGCAACATCCTATTGCTACGATCAGTCGCCGCGTCACAAGTCGATTATATACTTGCTGGCAAGACCCGCACCTTTCTGTCTGTCTCCATTTTCTTCATTCGGTGTAGTTGTAGTGCGCAACACACAACGCTCTTGGATCGCGAAGAAAATCTGAAGGACGATCGAAGCCCAGACTGCAGGCTGAGCTACGATACTGGTGATGCAAGCAGTCAGTCAAGTTGTCGATGAAATTTTCAGGCACGAATCCCAGCGCGTGCTGGCAACGTTAATCCGACTCGTTGGCGATTTTGACCTGGCAGAAGACGCGCTACAAGAAGCGCTCACAGCAGCACTACAACAGTGGCCGTCCGAAGGCGTCCCTCAGAATCCACGCGCCTGGCTGGTTTCTACGGCACGATTCAAGGCGATTGACTTGATTCGACGGCGGGTGAGATTTGCGGCATCCTACTCGGAACTGACCGAGTTACCGGTTGCACCGCACGAACTTGACGAGGATGCGCATCTTCCGGACGACACGTTGCGGCTCATCTTTGCGTGTTGCCATCCTGTGCTTCCGAGTGAAGCTCAAGCAGCGCTGACGCTTCGGGAAGTCTGTGGTTTGACCACCGAGGAGATTGGGCGGGCGTTTCTAACCCCGACGACGACGATCGCTCAGCGGATTGTGCGCGCGAAGGCAAAAATTCGGGAAGCTCAGATTCCTTACGAAGTACCTTCACCTGCCGAACTCGTCGAGCGGATTCAGGATGTCCTGCGAGTCACTTATCTGCTGTTCAACGAGGGCTATTACTCGTCTTCTGGCGAAACAGCAACACGGGAAGTCCTCTCTGCCGAGGCGATCAGACTCGGTCGGCTCTTAATTGAACTGATCCCATTGCCAGAGGTGCAGGGTTTGCTCGCTCTGATGCTGATTCACGAATCTCGCCGCCTCGCGAGAACTGGCCTTGACGGAGAGTTGATTCTGATGGAAGACCAAGATCGCACGAAGTGGGATCGAGCGCTGATTGACGAAGGCCAGCGGCTCGCGATGGAAGCGAGTAAGTCTGGGAAGCTCGGACATTACGCACTGCAGGCCGCGATCGCAAGCATTCACGCTTCTGCGAAAGTCGCCGGTGAAACGGACTGGGCAGAGATTGTGCGCATGTACGATCAGATGCTGATCATCCACGACTCGCCCGTGGTTGCTCTCAATCGGGCGGTGGCGGTGGCGATGGCTAGCGGTCCCGCCGAAGGTCTGGTGCTGATCGACGACCTGCTGCTTCGGGACGAGTTGCAGCGATATGGCCTTGCCCACTCGGCCCGGGCTAATCTGTGTCGTCGACTGGGCCAGACCGAAGCGGCGATTCGGTCTTATAAGCGTGCGCTAGAATTGGCAACACAGGATCCCGAGCGCAATTTCTTGGCAGCGAAATTAGCAGAGCTTCATCGGATGAGCAAATAATCGACAACAATTGTCGAATCGGGCGAAACCCTGCCGACTACTCTTCGAACTCGTGCGCTGTCCGGTGAAAATCACGGTACAGCGCGGTTCACACGATTGGAGCAAACAGATGAAATACTTATGCCTTGGCTATCTCAACGTAAACGCCTTCGACAACATCTCCCCGGGGGAGCGCGACTCGATCATGGGCAAATGTTACGCTCAGTGCATTGAATTCCGGGCTGCGGGAACCATCTTGGCCGAGTCGGGATTGGAACATATTTCGACTGCGAAGTCGATTCGCCCAAAGGGTGGCAAGTCCACCGTCACTGATGGTCCGTTCATCGAGACAAAGGAGCAGCTGGGGAGCATCTTCATTGTTGAAGCCGACAGCATGGATGAGGCGGTCGCGGTTGCCTCGAAACATCCGGCCGCGATGATGGGCGAGGAGTTCGGTTTCGGTATTGAAGTTCGACTGCTCCAGCACCAGAACTTGTTGGACTAGGCGTTCGGTTGACACCTTGCATTGAACGATAAGTAGGATGACTTTTCCTGGAGCATCTTATGTCAAGCGAGGCAATGCAACGGCCATGATTCTGCCGGTCGTGGCCGTAAGTGAGCTGACGTTTCGATTCTGGGATCAGTCCGATCCGGGCGTAGATAGTCGCCAAAATCAACATAAGATTCCCGCAATCTTTAGTTATCAGCCGTCGAATCTCAATAATCGGGCTAGGACGCGAGCGATTTAGATTGACGAACGTTCGGCAGTTCCCTGAGACGTTACCAAATCAGCGCCATAGCCAGCGGAGCGGTCAAATCCACAACCTGACCACGATGGACCGTGAAGTGGTCGACGGCGGCCTTCGCGGTGACAAGGTTCATTTCCAAGGGCACGGGCAAATAGCTCGTCGTCGACCGCATATCCAAGGCTCGCTACTCGTCCTTTCATCGGCGAGGTTTCCGATCCATAAACACGCGGATTGAGTTGGAGGTGAGGATGATCTTCTGAGGCTTAATGGGTCGCGGCTTGGTAAGATCGGAGGATGTCTGAGGTAATCAAGGCAAGCAAAAAGGGTGACCTCGCGGCGGTTCAAGCGCTGTTGGAATCTGAGCCAGCGCTCGTGAATGTTGCAGATGGCGAAGGGTCAACGCCCCTACACTATGCTGTTTGGAAGGGCCACGAAGAGCTTGTTCAATTCCTGGTTGACCGAGGTGCAAATGTCAACGCGCATAACAGCAATGCCCACTGGGGGACGACCCCGCTCCATGCGGCTGCACATAGTAACCGAGCCAGCCTTATTCGGCTATTGGTTGCTCACGGCGCGAAACTAGATGAGTTGGACGCAAGCGTTCAGACCCCTCTCGATCACACCGAATTCCACAAGGCAACAGCCGCGGCGAAGGCGATCAGAGCCCTGATGGGATGAGTTCGAGCAAAACCCTGATTCTGTCGATCGAAAGCTCAGGGGTATCGCTGGTTGTATCGAGCACGTTGTAGTCCGCCAATGCAAATTTCAAGTGCATTGTCGGACAGAGATCGTGTACGAAGAACTCAATGTCTCGAGGATCGAAGCTCTTGTTCGTTCGCGAGTTGTTTCGCTCTATGTTGGTCTCGAGGTCGGCATAGAGACACACTAACTTCGCCGAAGGACACTCCTGGTGGAAGTGCTCAAAGTGCTCGACGGAGGAGCAGTGAGCCACTACGACCGCAAATCCTGCGGCGGCGTAGAGTTGAGCGATTTGCCCCGCAGCCTGATGTGCGAGCAGGAATTGCACCGTAGTCTCGTCGCTCCAGCCCGCCGATGGGTGGGCAATTCCCTTCACAACATTCTCTCTAAGTACGTCAAGATCCAGGAAGAATGCCTTTTCGAATTGATCGGCAAGCATTCTTCCCACAGTGGACTTCCCTACTCCCGGAGCGCCGGTGAGAAAGATGACGGGGGCGGATTTCACGGACATACTCTACTCTCTGGTCTTTGGTCTGGGCTGAGATAATGGACCACATTCCTTAATCAATACCCTTGACAAAATAGACATGCGTCTACTATTCTAAACTTATGCGTGTTCAAGACCTTATCGCCGACGTCACCGTAGCCAACATGGAGAGATTTCTCCGAGAAGCCGGAAAGGTTCCAACCGACAAAATCCTCTGGGCTCCCCTCGAAGAAGGCCGTACCGTGCTTAGCATGATGCAAGAACTCGGCGTGATCGGAGAGCACATGCCACACCTCATCGAGACGCTCGAAGTTCCAACTTTCGACGAGGCCTTCATGCAGGCATACTATGCGGCTTGTGCAAAGTTGGACACTTACGAAAAAGCAGAGGAAGCGATTCGTGTTCATACACTGCGCACGGTTGAAGCGATTCGAGCGGTGCCTGACGAAAAGCTGAGTGTGGAGATCCCCTTCTTTGGCGGTCAAATGTGGACCGTCGCTAAGATCATGGGACACCACGCATCGAATACGGAATACCACACGGGCCAGGTCTGCTACATCCAAACCCTTTACGGCGACAAGTCGATGTGACGAACATGGACTGGCGAGCTTCTTGGACTGAGCTGTGGCGAGAGACCTTTCTCGGTGTTGCACCCGGAAACGATGGGACCTGGTTTGTGCAGGGGAGCGAGGCGTTGTTGCCTTCGCTTGATCTCGTTTCATTCCAATACGCAGTCCAACATGTCGCCCCTGGGGTCGCCTCAATCGCAGCTCACGTTCAGCACACCGCGTACTA
>JBBRHU010000268.1:0-5049 GCA_038222255.1 Fimbriimonadales bacterium
TGCTAATGAGTGCCGTCAGACATGCCAACACTACGCCGCCGATCAAACCGATCTGAAAGGACTGACGCGCTGCGGTCCGATATTCTGCGCGATCTCCAGCTCCATAGGCACGGCTAACAAGCGCGGTGGCACCCGTTGCGACCGCCATCGCAATCGAGAACATGAGAAACATCACGTTCATCGCCGCCCCTTGGGCAGTCACTGCAGAGTCGTGGAGATGTCCAATGAAGCCTCGATCTAGAATCGAGTTGACGACTTGGAGCGAGTTAAGTGCGACCGCCGGCCAAGCCAGAGCCCAGACAACACGCCCCGAACTTTCATGAAGTTCGTTCGGATGTTGGTCGGCATTTGCAACGACAGACACGAGTCTACATGGTACCAGCGCAGCGGCGGCCGCCTCGGGAATCCTGGTCCTGCGCGAGGGCATAATGAACTTGAATTGGCTATCGATATCATTGCGATGGGTGGAGGGTCGGTTGTCCTTGGAGAGACTCGCGCACTCGACGAGGCTTTCTTGGGTCGCTCGTCCGTGGTGCGCCCGAGAGTGCTTTTCATCCCGACCGCGAGCATGGATGACGAAGAGTACGTGGACGGCTTTACTACCGCTTACTCCTCGCTCGGCGCAATCGTAGATGTGCTTAGATTCCACTCGGGCGAAGCTAGCCTAGCTCGAAGCAAGGTCGATACGGCTGACCTGATCTATGTCGGGGGTGGCAATACCAAGATGATGCTGCAGCTGTGGCGTGCAACCGGCTTTGCGGACTACCTGTCGAATGCGGTGCAGGAAGGAAAGCCGGTGGGCGGGCTGAGCGCAGGAGCAATCTGTTGGTTCCGTGTTGGAAACAGCGACTGGCCTCAATACGAAGGCATTCCGGGAGTCAACACCGCTCGACTTCCTGGCTTGGATCTTATCCCTCTGGCAGCTTGCCCACACACAAAGAACGAGGGGTTTCGACTAAGTGAGTTCCGAGAGATGATGAGAACTGAAGGCGGGGTCGGAATCGGACTCGACGACAATTGCGCAATCCATGTTCGCGGTGAAGAATTTCGTATCCTCGCATCACAACCGAATGCCGTCGCCCACCGTATCCAGTGGGTAGAGGGGGCGTTGCAGGAGGAGTCTCTTGTGCCTCACGATGCTTTTCGTCCCCTTCATGAACTCTAATGCTCGTTCAGCACCATGGCGATCTAGGAGCTCCGCTGGCTCAGGTAACACTCGAGCTCGGTGAAGGGCTCCAGGTTGCCGCAGGTGTCCTGGTCGCGATGTCCCCAGGAATCAGCGCAAGGCGCGGAAAGAACGCCGCGATCGACCAAACTCTGCACCGCGTCGGACTGAAGACGTTAGCTTTTCCAATTCTCGTTGGAGCCGATGGTGGCAGGGGAGACCTCTTTCTGAGTGTGAATGCCTCTGGTGCGATGAATGTCATCGCCATCGAAGGTGAGGGACTGTTCTTTCAGCAAGGACTCCAACTAGCAGCCGACCTAGGGATTGAGGCCGCGATCCTCCCACCAATCAAAGTTGGTAGACGAAATCAACTTCGACCGTTTGTGAGATGTGCCGGCCGCGGGACGCTTTTGCTGCAAGCTCACGGCCATTTGCTAACTCATTACCTTGCCCAATTCGAAATGATGTTAGTAAGCCCTGCCCACTTAGCTGCATTTACCAGCGGGATCCAGCTCAAGCCAGTCCGCTTGCAAAAATCGATGGCGCAGGCGGTTAGGGGCGGCGATGGATGGATGTTCGAGTGTTCTGGACCGGGCAGAGTGTGGATTCAGGGACGGCCCGGCTATCTCCATCAGCACCGATCCACGCGACAAGAAGGATTGGAGAGCTAGTCGATGCTCTGGCGAACCTCCTATCAGACTGAAATCTACCGAGATGTGCGTCTGGCCGTCGAGGAGACGGGAGTCGTGCTCTACGCATTTCACCCGCTGGGCCACACAGAGCTAGGCATTTGGATGCGGCTCCTTGAGGAAGCATTTCCCACTGGCCCCTCCGTTCAGGTCCAGTGGATAATTCCCGCAGGTGCCCTCTGGCGGCGTGAACTGCCCGAGATATTTCCTCCGTCGATGTGGGCAAAGATGAGCATCTCGGCGACAGCGCTGGAATCTGAAACCCCGAAGATTCCACCAGTAGACCCTCAGCGAGTTTGTGCCGCTCTGGTTCACCCAGGTGGACTAGCAGAATTCGTGATGATTGGTCCTCCGACCGAGGAGGCGTGGGATGAGTTTCGCCTTGCCGTCGAAAGATTTGGCGCAAACCTTGCTCCGTAAATAGCCGTGCCAATCCACAAATCATTTTTGGGCGCGCTCGTAGGAGCGGCTGCGGTCATTGCTGCATCTTGCGGTGCAGGAGGGGCTGGACCGAGTGGTTCAGGTGGCTCAGGTGGTGGCAACGGAGGAGCAGGTGGTGGGCTTCCTAGCCAGATCCAGGGCATCACGGTTGACGATATCACCGGGATCGACACGACCGTCAGTGCAATTCGGGGTCTCCCAACCAAGCCGATGACTCGCGTTGTCTTCGACCCAGGTCAGGGGCCCATCGACTATCTTGAAGCGGTAACAAAGATTCACTCGGTGAGCTACATCATGGGGCAACCCGTCGACAGCGATGGGCTCAAGAACTTGACCCTAGCCCAATATCGAACCCGATTCACTGAATACCTTGATGCGTTTCGTGGCCAGGTTGACGTGTGGGAAATCGGCAATGAGATCAACGGAGATTGGACCGGCGCAACTTCGGACATCGTCGCAAAGACTCAAGCCGCCTTCACGGAGACGAAAGCAAGGCAAGGGAAGACTGCGCTCACCCTTTACTACAATATTGGCTGTGCAGACGATCCAACAAGGCAGATGCTCGAATGGTCTTCGGCGAACATCCCGAGCGAGATCAAGCAAGGTATCGACTACGTCCTCGTGAGCTATTATCCAGACGATTGCGCTGGCGCGGCTCCGAATTGGAAGTCAATCTTTGGTCAACTGTCATCGCAATATCCAAACGCTCTCGTGGGATTTGGCGAGATCGGAACACAACGCCCAGAGGCAAAAGCCCAAATGATCCGCGATTACTACAATATGGCCGCGCCGGTGCCGAAGTGGATCGGCGGATACTTCTGGTGGTGGTTCAAAGAAGATGCTGTCCCGACCGACAAGCCGCTCTGGTCAGTTTTTCGACAGGTGATGAGCGGAAACTGATCTCGGGTTCAATAGGAGCATGTCCTCCTCGCCAATCGCGCCGCCGCAAGTCCGTTGGGATCTGAGCGTTCTCTATAGTTCGATCCACGATCCAAAGATTGAAGCGGTTTGGAAATGGGCCTCGGACGAGTCCGACGAGATTGCAGCGTCTTACCGAGGGAAGATCAATTCGCCGGATCTAACCGCTCAGTTGCTCGCCGAGTCGCTGAAACGAGTGGAGGCTTTGAGTAACGAAGTCGCGAAGCCGATCACGTTCGCCAGTCTTCTCTTCTCAACCGACACCGCGAGCCCAGAGATTGGCGCTTTCTTGCAGAAACAGCGAGAGAAAGCGACGGAATTCAGCGTCAAGCTGATGTTCCTCGAACTGGAACTTCAGGCACTTGACCAAGCGATTGTCGATCGACTGTTGCCGGAACCGGAGCTTGAGAACTACCGTCACTTCATCACGGCCACACGCGCCTACTCGCCATTTCGACTTTCAGAACCCGAGGAGATCATCTTCGAAGAAACGGCAAACACCGGCGGACGAGCCTGGGTTCGACTCTTTGAGCAGATCGTCTCGAACCATGTGTACAAGTTAGTCTTGCCTGACGGAGAGTCGGTTGAGGTCACTCAGCAGGAGATCGTTAAGTATCTTCGCGAGCCCGATCGCGCGGTTCGAGCGGCCGCGGCTGACGCTTTCACCGCTGGCTTGGCAGAAATTCAGTCGACGATCGTGTTCACGTACAACACGTTGCTCCAAGACAAAGCGGTCGAAGATCGGCTTCGACAGATGGAATACCCGGAGCAGTCGCGCCACTTGAGCAACGAGCTAGAGAAGTCAACGGTCGACCTCGTGATTGGGGAGTGCCGCGAACACTACGGTCTCGTGAGCAGATTCTACGACGTTAAGCGCAAGATCCTGGGACTTGATGAACTTACGCACATCGATCGCTACGCACCGCTTTTTGAAGCTGAGCGAGAGGTGAGTTGGGACGAGGCGCGCGAGCTAGTCTTACGGTCATTCGGAGGCTTCTCCAAAGAGATGCGCGACCGCGCTGATGAGTTCTTTGAGAAGGGCTGGATTGATGCAGAACCAAGGAAAGGGAAGCGCGGGGGAGCATTTTGCTCGTACATCACTCCCGATACCCACCCGGTGGTGCTGCAGTCGTATCTGAACAAGAGCGATGACGTGATGACCTTGGCGCATGAGCTTGGTCACGGAGTGCACGCCTCCTTTAGCCGAGAGCAGACGTACTACAACTTCCATGGCACCTTGCCGCTTGCAGAACTAGCCTCGACTTTCGGAGAGATGTTGGTCTTTGAAAACCTCGTGGCAGGCGCAACGACTAAGGACAAGCTTGCCCTTTACGCAGAAAAGATTGAGGGCATCTTTGCTACGATCTTCCGCCAGGCCGCCATGTTCAGATTCGAGCAGCGATGCCATGAAAAGCGACGAACGGAAGGTGAGATCAACGCCGACGAGTTTGGTGAAATTTGGCAGCAGGAGATGCAGGCCATGTTCGGTGATTCGGTCAGCCTTGGCGACCAACATCGTTGTTGGTGGCTGTACGTCGGCCACTTCTTCTACTCGCCGTTCTACGTCTACGCGTATTCATTTGGTGAACTTTTGGTGCTATCTCTGTATCAAATGGCGAAGGAGCGTGGTTCGGCGTTCGCCGAAGACTACATCAAATTGCTAAAGCTAGGAGGCTCCGAGAGTCCTAAAGACCTGATGGCGCTCGTTGGTATTGACCTCGATGATCGCGAGTTTTGGCGAGGCGGGTTCCGAGCGCTTGAGAAATTGGTGGCCGAATTTGAGCGCCTTTGGGATGAGTATGACGGCAAAACTGCAGGTTCATCAATGCACACGAG
>JBBRHU010000269.1:0-5020 GCA_038222255.1 Fimbriimonadales bacterium
TGGTCACTTTCGCAAGGTCTGAGAGGGCTTGCAAATATCGCTTCTCGCTGCCTCTTCGTGAATCGCACCACAGCGTACAATCTGCCTTGTCGGGTTGCTCGATCGAAGGCCCGAGAAGTGCACACTCGTGTTTCATGGCGAGCGCCTGCCAGTGGAGGTCAAACGCTGCGGTCCGGCCACCCTTGCTGGCTCCATCTCCGCAGCCGTGCTGGTGGACGATGACTCCCCGCAAAGTCTTGACACCAGGTGGAATCCAAATCGTATAAGTCGCAGGAAAGGCCAACTCTCCGGGCTTAGTAGAAGCCTCGAAGCGAACTCGGTAGTAGGGCGGTTCGGCGGCAGGGTATCCCTCTGAGCTTTGGATCACGCCGACGGCAGTGAGGGTGGCAAGAACAGAAAGTGTGGACAGCTTAATCATTGGACCCGTCCCTCTCAGTTTGTTCGATACTACACAAGGTTCACGTCCTCGAGGCGGACCGCGAGTCGATTTGTAGACTTCAACTCTCGCAGGCTAAGGTGCGTTTGGATTGAGGTCACGCCTGGAATGCCACGTAACATCCTCGTGAAGTGCTCGTATTCCTCCAGGTCTCGCGTCACCACCGTCAAAATATAGTCGACGTCTCCTGTCACGTTGTGACAAGACTGAACGCAGTCCAGGCCACAGATCGTGGTCGTGAACTCCTCATCCATCGTCAAATTGTGAATCGCAAAGCGCACGCTGACGATCGCAAAAACCGTGTAGCCGAGACCTTTCCGGCTGAGGTTTGCATGGTAGCCGGTGATGATATTGCTCATCTCTAGCCGCTTCAATCTGCGCCATGTGGGTGCCTCGCTCAACCCGACTTGATCCGCAAGGTCACTCACGGCAAGTCGCCCTTGATCTTGCAGTGCATTAAGGATTTGGGTGTCGATCACATCCACGCATGAATCATACGCTATTAATGTATTCTGTGCAAGATAATTGCGCTAGATGGGCAATTGTGAGCATTTATCGCAAGGCTATTCAGCCTTGACTTGGCTCACAATGGGATGATGAACGGCGGCTTCGCGACTCGAGCAATTCACCACGGTTACGATCCTTACGGTGGCTACGGGTCGCTTACCCCTCCGATCCATGTAAGTAGCACGTACACCTTTCCGACGGCCGAGGCTGGCGGAAGGCGATTTGCAGGTCAAGAGGATGGCTACATCTACACGCGGCTTGGCAACCCCGGAACGAGGCTTCTGGAATCTCGCATAGCAAACCTCGAAGGTGGCGAAGACGCAGTTGTGACAGGGAGTGGCATGGGTGCGATCACCTCGCTACTCTGGACCCTTCTTCGACCTGGCGACGAACTGCTGACCGATGAGACCCTCTACGGCTGCACCTTCACCTTCTTCAATCACGGCTTGCACGAGTTCGGAATCAAGCTCCGGTACCTCGACTTGCGAGATCCGAACGTGCTCCGCGACGCGATTGGGCCGACCACCAAAGGGGTTTATCTCGAAACACCCGCTAATCCTAATTTGCGGGTGGTTGACATCGCAGCCGTCTCCGCGATTGCTCGAAACGCCGGAATCTGGACCGCGGTGGACAACACCTTCTGCACGCCGTATCTTCAGCGTCCGATTGAACTCGGTGCAAACTACGTCATTCACTCAGCTACGAAGTACCTTTCTGGGCATGGCGATCTTATCGCGGGAGCGGTCGTTGGTGATGCGGAGACCATGCACAAAGTGAGGATGTTCGGCTTAAAAGACATGACCGGATCTTGCCTGAGCGCCTTTGATGCCCATCTCGTTTTGCGAGGATTGAAGACGCTCCAACTTAGGATGGATCGCCACTGCGGTTCTGCCATGGAACTCGCCCGCTTCCTCGAAGCTCATCCGGCAGTAGAGCGCGTGTACTACCCAGGGCTCGAAACTGACCCTGGCCACTCCGTGATGCAGCGGCAAGCGAGTGCATTTGGGGGCATGATTGCCCTAGATGTAAAGGGTGGACTCGAAGCGGGGATCAAGATGATCAACCGGCTGAAGGTCTTCATTCGTGCGGTAAGTCTCGGCGATTGCGAGAGCTTGGTGGAGCACCCGGCGAGCATGACTCATTCCACCTACACTTCCGAAGAGAGACACGCGCACGGAATTGGAGATGGCCTGATCAGAATTTCGGTTGGCCTTGAGGACTTGGAAGATCTTAAGGCCGATCTCGCGCAAGCCCTCAATTCGCTCTAAGTCAGCTTCTTGATTTTAACGGCGGTCACTTTGTATTCAGGCGCTCCGACCACGCGATCGCGGTGGTTGCTTGTCACACGATTAGTGAAGATACGTGGGTCGTTAAAGGTCGCGAATACTTCTTTCGGTCTGACCGTCGGCGTCACTTTTGCTGGGAGCTGGATGGTTCCGTAACGGCTCGTGACCTCGACCGTTTCGCCGTCCTTTATATGAAGTGCTTCCGCATCCTCAGGACAGATTTCAAGGAAGTCGGTCGTGTGGAGGCGCACGTTGTCTGTTCGTGCGGTCATCGTTCCAGCGTTGAAGAGCGCAAGGGTTCTTCCGGTGTTGAGCAAGAAAGGAAACTCGTCGGTCGTGCGTTCGGGAGTGGAAATGAAGTCAATCAAAGAGAACGCAGCACGGTCACCGGTCGGGAAGGATGCTCCATGGAGCATCGCGGTTCCTGGATCATCCTCAGTAAGGCATGGCCATTGCAGGCCGTGCTTTTCTATTCGCGCGTACGAGATTCCGCGACCAGCTGTCCACACCGACTGAACTTCCTGCCATATCTCTTCAGGATTCTTGAACGCGAAGTGCTTGCCGAAGCCCATGTGGGTCGCGAGTTCGTTGACGATCACCCAGTCTGGCTTTGAGTTTCCGACGAGCGGAATGCACTGTCGAACACGCTGAACGCGTCGCTCGGAGTTCATGAACGTGCCGTCCTTTTCGTAGGAAGAGCACGCGGGCAGAAAGACATGTGCAAACTCTAGGGCAGTCTCGTTCATGAAGATGTCTTGCACGATGAGGAGTTCAAGATTGCGGAGGCCCTTGGCCGTCTCCTCGGCATTAGGGTTTGAAAAATAAACGTCGTACCCAATTGCGTAGAGTGCTCTGAGTTTGCCTTCCTTCGAGGCATCGAGCATCTTCATCCAGTTCAGGCCAGGCTCCCGTGGAATCGGAACTCCCCAAATCGATTCAAACATATCAGCAGCTTTTTCGATGGGTGTGTAGCCTGCGAGATTGGACGGTTCGCAGCCCATGTGGGCTGAGCCTTGCACGTTGTTTTGTCCCCGCAGGGGGTTCTCACCCGACCCTAGCTTGCCTAAGTTTCCGGTCAGCATCGCGAGGTTGACGAGGCAGCGAACACCTTCTGTCCCTTGCGTGTGCTCCGTCATCCCTAGTCCGTGAAAGATCATCGCTGGCTTTGCCTCGGCATAAATCCTTGCCGCTCTTCGGATGGCTTCCGCGTTCACGCCCGCAACTTCACCCGCGTGCTCTGGTGTCCATTGCGCGACGAATTCCTTGAACGCCTCAAAGTCTGCAGTTCGTTTTTCGATGAAATCAAGGTCACACAAGCCCATCTCAATGATTGCGTGGGCGATACCGTGGAAGGTCGGAATGTTGGTGCCGGGTCGAATCTGAAGATGAACGTCGGCGTAGCGTGCAAGTTCGGTCAAGCGAGGATCGACTACGACCAGTTTCGCGCCTTTCAGGACTCGCTGTTTGATCCGGGCACCTACGATTGGATGGTTTTCGGTCGGGTTGGCACCGCAGATCATATAGCCGTTCGCATGCTCGATGTCGTCAAATGAGTTAGTTGCAGCGCCAGTGCCGAGCGTGGTCCGAAGAGCCGCTGCGGAGGGGGCATGACAAACTCTCGCGCAGCAGTCAACATTGTTCGACCCGATGACGACACGGGCAAACTTTTGGGCGACATAGTTCTCCTCGTTTGTTGCTCGTGAGGACCCGAGGACTCCGATCGCGGAGGGACCAGACTCTGCACGAATCGACTTCAGCTTCACGCTGATGAACTCATACGCTTCATCCCACGTAGCTTCCCGCCATCCATCGGTCGTGCGGATCTGAGGGGAGGTGACTCGGTCCTTTGCGTGGGCAAAGCGGTGCGCGTATCGCCCTTTGACGCACAAATGCCCTTTTGATACGGGGGCGTCGAGGACAGGTCGTGCAACGATCACTTGTCCATCTCGAACTCCGACCTCCATCTCGCAGCCCGTGCCACAGTACGGGCAGGTTGTTCTAGTCCAGCTTGTTGGCTGACCACGATCGACGATCAGCCGGTCGGTAATCGCTCCCGAAGGGCACGTGTCCGAACATGCTCCACAACTCACGCAAGAGCTCTCCAGCATGCTTTCTCCCTTGTCGGGACGAATTTGGGTCTGGTCTCCTCGGTTCCACGCTCTCCAAACGAACTGCCCCTGGAGTTCATTGCAGATTCGAATACAGCGATAACAGTGGATGCACTTGTCCATATCCACCCTCAAATACGGGTGGTCGCTATCCTTAAAGCCTCCGGACGGGTTGCCAGACGGCTTAACCCCGTATTGTTTCAGGTAGCGATGAAACTCTAGATGATCGCTCAGCGGCGCATCAGCAGGGTAGCTTTGGGCGAGAAGAGTGAGGTTGGTCTTGCGATCCGCTTCGGCGGCTGAGGAGTGGGTATGAATCTGCATGCCGTCGGCAAGGGGAGTCGTGCACGCCGCAATGAGGCGCCCCTGTCCTTCTAGTTCGACTGAGCAGAGTCGGCAGGCACCGGTCGGCAATATCCTAGGGTCGTTGCATAGGGTCGGCACGTCGATCCCGAGGGTCCGGAGTGCTTCCAGGATCGAGCCACCGTCGGGTAGTTCGTGGTCATCGTTGTTGATGGTGACTCGAATCATGCTTGGAACTCCTCAGGGTACTTGTCCAGAATGCTGTTCGCAACCACCGCAAGCCCAGTGCCGTGCCCGCACAGGCTGGTTCTCCTAAGCGCATCAAGGATCCCTCGGAACTCGCTCCAATCTTCGACAGAGAGGGTGCCTCCTGACGCAAT
>JBBRHU010000270.1:0-4991 GCA_038222255.1 Fimbriimonadales bacterium
CCTGGTTCCCCTGGGCTTAAGAGCTCCGATCCGGTTGAAACAATGGCTACGCGGGGAAGGGACCGTACGGCGACTGTGGACCTTCCTTGCGATGCAAGCAGCGCCAATCCTACTGGCGTTAGTTTCGATTCCGACTTCAAAAGGCAGGCACCTCGTCGAAATTCTTCACCTTGCTCACGGATGTGTTTTCCCTTCCGAACTCTTTCAGGTGAAGAGAGAACTCCTTCTGCGACGCTGCAATCCTCTTGTGCGATCACCCCGAAAGTGCCCTCAGGAACCCGGGCTCCAGTGAAGATGCGCGCTGCCTCGTTCTTTGAAATCGACGCCCCCATTTCCCCAGCTGGGATGACCCCGATGATCTTCCAAGGGCCATCACCGGACCCTACCGCGAAGCCGTCCATCGCGCTATTGTCGAAGGCCGGTGAATCGTTTTCCGCAAGAACGTCATCCCATAGGTGCCTCCCGGAAGCCTCTTCGAGAGAAACGACAATGCTTTGGCCCTTCCAAGCATGCGACTTAACGATCGCCACCGCTTCGGAGCCAGAAATCATTAGTGTGAGTTCCCCATCAACATCGCCTTCGCGTGGAGGACTCCTGGGAAGAGCGCGTGTAGTGCGTCTTCGCAAGCTGCAGGGGAACCTGGCAAAGCGATAATCAGAGAATTTCCGGTCACACCTGCGACGCAGCGGCTCAGCAACGCTGTTCGCATTCGCTCCTGGCCGTAGCGGCGGAAGGTCTCGCTTATTCCGGGTAGCTCTCTTTCAATGATGGGTGCCAGCGCTTCCGGTGTCACGTCGTGGGGGCCAACTCCGGTACCTCCGGTGATCAATATCAAATCGATTCCCTCATCGCACCATCGGCGGGCAATTACTTGGATCTCGTTTTCGTCGTCCGAGACGATCTCCTTCTTGGCTTCGGAAGCCCCAAGCCGAACCATTCCCTCGATGAGGACATCTCCAGATTTGTCAGCGGCAATGCCCGCCGCGACTCTATCACTGACCACGAGCACACGGGCCGTCCAGGCAGGGAGTTCCGACACGTCGCTCTTTCCGCCGCGCTTTTCCAAGAGCCGAACGGTGAGAATCTCCATGTCCTCATCTAGCATCTTGAGCATGTCGTAAAGGTTCAGGACTGCTGCTGATGCTGCGGTCAGTGCTTCCATTTCGACACCCGTTTTTGCGATGGAAGTCACGGCAACATCAACGACGATGCGGTCGGGCTGGAGGTCAAAACTGACTTCGACGAATTCGATTGGGATGTTGTGGCAAAACGGAATCCACTCAGCGGTCTTTTTTGCCGCCATCACGGCTACCACCTTAGATGCCGTGAGCGGGTCGCCTTTGGGCACCCGTCCTTTTCGAATGATCACCAGAGTTGCCGGGGAAATTCGAAGTTCTGCCCGTGCGATCGCCGTTCGCTTTGTCGTTACCTTAAAAGAAACATCTCTCATCCGCCTATCTGCACCATGCTTAGTGTGTCCAACTGTCTCCATTTTGACATCGGCGGGTGGGCGGCCCACTTCGTGGCGAGGTCTGCTCGGATGATGGAAATGACTTCTTCTTCCAAGGCTCCCGACCGAAGTGCGTCTCGCAAAGACGAACGTGGTGGGAGGAAAAGACACGTCTTAAACTGTCCATCTGCCGTGAGGCGGATACGATTGCACGTTCCACAGAAGCTCTCCGAAACACTCGAAACAAATCCGACCGAGCCCTGCACGCCTTCGATGTCGAACTCCGTGGCGACGCTCTCGGCCTGTCCTTTCCTAGGATTCAGGGTGTACTTCTCCGAGAGCCGAGCCCGAATATCAGCGGAAGTCATCACGCGCTCGTTTGCCCAGCCATTTTCTAGGAACGGCATAAATTCAATGAACCGAATCTGAACGGGTCGATGTCGGGCAAATTCAACAAAGCTTTCAAGCTCGTCGTCGTTCTCACCTGGCATGACGACGACATTGACTTTTGTCGATAGCCCAACCCGCAGAGCTTCTTCGATTCCATCAAGCACAGCCTGCATCGCGTCTCGCCGGGTGATCTTCGCGAAGCGCTCAGCGATGAGAGTATCTAGACTGACGTTCACGCCGGAGAGCCCAGCTTCGACATAACGGCTCGCCATCCGCGCGAGCGATGAGCCATTGGTCGTCATATGAACAGAAGTGATGCCCGGAATCTTAGCAATCTGCCCGATCAGCTCCTCATGCCCCTTCCGAATTGTAGGCTCTCCCCCCGTCAGTCGAACCTTTGCGATCCCGACGCTAGCGAAAATCTGTACGAGCCTGATGATCTCTTCAAAAGTGAGAATCTCGTCTTTAGGTTTGCACTCCACGCCCTCTTCTGGCATGCAGTAGGTGCAACGAAAATTGCAACGGTCAGTCAGCGAGATCCTGAGGTAGTCGTGCTTTCGGCCGTGCGTATCGACAAGCGACTGAAGGTGGTGGCCGTTTTCTGGACTCACCAATAGATGATAGATCAGAAGCGTGCTCCAGCGACGAACTCGGGCAGTGTCCCGGGACGACTAATCACCAAAACCTCATCGCTTCGAGATTAATTCTCAATGACTGAATCCTGCAGGCAGTCCTCAGGATAAGAAGAGCAACCGCACAGCAGCGTCTGGGAGCACGCATTCTTATCGTGGCTCCTTGGATTGCGAAAAATGCAGGGCAGCGGCCACAAAAAGGATTGCTCCAAAGGTGTTGCCGAGAGTGACAGGCAATTGGTTCCAAACCAACCATTGAAAGACAGTCACCTTCGCTCCCAATAGAATGCCTGTAGGGATGACAAACATATTCACGACCGAGTGCTCGAATCCGAGGGTAAAGAAGATAGAAATTGGAAGCCACGTCGCAACTACCTTTCCTGAGGTAGACCGAGAAACCAGACCTAACACCGAGCCTAGGGCGACCATCCAGTTGCAGAGAACACCCTTGATCACGGCAGTCCACCAGCCTGCTGCTCCAGCATCAGCGTAGTGTATTGTCTTCGCCATGGATACTTCAACAATCCTCTCAGCAAGCGGATCCTTCGAATGAAATGAGCCAGTGGAAATAACAAACGCAAGTAGAACCCCAACGATCAAGCTTCCTATGAGGTTTCCCAACATAACCCAAGCCCAATTTCTCAGAAGCGAAGGCGCTGAAACCTGTCTTCGTAATACTCCGATCGTCAAAATCGCGAAGTTCCCGGTGACGAGCTCGAGCCCAAGCAGCGTGATGATCGCGAAACCTACTGGGAAGGTTAATCCAGCAATCAGAGATGCCTGAGAGGCCGGCAACCCAGCTATGCCTTTCCAAGCGAAGGCAGTGGCGAAGGCAAGAAGTGCGCCAGCCAAAGATCCGCGAAGGATCATTGACGTAATCGACAAGGAAGCCTTCTTCTCGGCCGTCGACCCTAATTCTGCCAACAACTCCTTCGGCGATACATACTCGCTCGGGTTAAGCACTTTTCGCTCGCGTATTTCTTAGAGCACTGTTCGTAAGTCCCGCTCCAACAGCGAGCCAGGCCAGAAATGCAACAGGGAAGATGATGCTCGGCACTTGCTGGAGATCTTGAATCGCAAAGGTCTTTATTACAGCATGGGAAGCTGATGTGTACATTCCCAAAGGGAATACGATGCTCCAAAGCATGGGCTCATATACCAGTGGCACTTTTCGCACTACGTGTCGCCATATTCCAAGGAGGACTAGAAGTGGTATCCAACTCGTCGCAACTACCCAGAAGAGAAAAGTTAGTCCGTGCATGAGTGGCAAGATATTTATCGCAAGTGTCCACATTTTTGCGTGCGCGCAGATTTCCGCACCAGCCAGTGTCGAAATTGCAGCAGCTCCCATCATAATCCAGTAAGTTGGAACCAATTGTTCCGGCTCAAGCGGAAGCAGGATTAGCCGCATTGTCAGCACTGAGATCAGCACCAAATACATTCCTCCTGCGAGCAAGAAAGCGGTGGCGCTGATAACCAACATGGTGCTCGACCTACTGGTCGTCTCGGTTAGCATCGCACCGAGGGCAGCAATCGATTGGAGCCCAACTACAAGTAGCAGCCATCCGCCATTAAGTGATGAAACCAACGAACTTTCCTTCTTCATCGTGATCAAGACAGTCAGTAGCGCATAGATCAAGAAGACGTAAAGAAGCACCGAAAAAATCCAAAGAGCCCAAGCTAATTGGGGTTGATTCGCGATCCGAAAGAGCGCAGTTCCGAGGACCCCTGACCCAGCGACCATTGTAAAAAATCCTGGCGCTTTACCCGCGTTCCTAAGATCGGTTATAACTTCGGTTCTATAGCTCACAACTCTCACAATCGTCATGCAGAATAAGACTACATAGGCGATACAAGCAAGAGATAGCAAGGCAGCGTCAAGTCCACGAACTCCTACACGTTTACTCGCAATCGCGACAATGCCGGTGGCCATGACAACCCCGAAATAGCCCGGGAAAAGAGTACTTATTCGATGCTTTAAATTGATAGCCACCATGCTCAGTATGGGCCTTATTGAAATTCCGATTATATGATTCATATCATAGCTAGGCAAAAGCCATTGTCTCTAATTTCGAGTGAATGGCGATTCCATTTTTAAATTCTGCTGCTAGAAGGTGCTCGTTTTGAGGTTGGTATGCGAAGGAGCAGGAAGCTCTTAAGGATCATGCAGTGGTGGTTTCCGGATCCTCTCGCCCTGTTCTTGGCTACTGATGACTCCTTAGAGGATTCCGTTGGTCACTTTGCCCTTGTAGCCAGAATGCGAGCAAGGGTTTTCCGGTGTTCATTCCTTTTCAGTGTGCCGGTCCTTCACCTATGAAAAGTGCCACGGAGAGGCTTGAGATTCTCGAGGTGCTTCCAGCGGCGATGTGAGCACAAGATGAAGGCGCAATGGGCCGCCGGGGCCCGCGGATGTGGGGCACACGCGTTCTGGCCAGACTGAGCAGGGAGTTTGTGTCACACAACAAATCGCACCGAGAGGGCAATGCCGCTGGAAGAACGACCTCTTGAAGTCACCTCTT
>JBBRHU010000271.1:0-4955 GCA_038222255.1 Fimbriimonadales bacterium
CTAAATTTCTCTCGAAGGCCGATCCTTGGCTCGTCGCTGAGGCCATTCAAGGCGGGCATCAGATCATCACGTTTGAAGAATTCGTTCCTGGAAACTCAAGCAAGGTCAAGATTCCGAATGTGGCGGGCAACTTTGGGGTGCAAACTTTGAACTTGTTCAGCGTAATGGAACGTTCGGGTATGCAGTTGACGCTCTGATCTCCAACCCCCGGTTCGAACTCGAATCCCTATTCAGGCAGCAGAGAATATACTCAAGCGGTGGGCGGGGAACGATTGAGCAAGAAGACGACAATCTTTGCCCTCGTTGGTTTCGTGCTCATCGCCGTGTTGGTGCCGGTTGGAATTTACTTCGGAGCAAAGGGTCGAGCGGCGAACTCAATTCGCGTCTCGATAGCCACCGCCAAGCGGATGGGGCTCCCGACGTCGTCTTCAGAGATCGCTGCCTGGCATCCTACAGTTCCGCGCGAGAAGAATGCGGCGATTATCTACGAGGAGCTTCTGAGACTCAAGGGCAAAAATCCTCCAGGGGAACTCCAGAGATTGGCTTCACAGTCTCCAAACAAGCTTCGTGACCAAGCAATTGTTGCCGAACTTGCAAAGGAGGACACGGCCTTCCAACTCATCAAGAAGGCGTCCGAGATGCCAGACGCCCGGTTTGCACAAACCTGGAATAAAGGAATAGCCAGGCAGTTGAACGAAGCAGAGTGGCTAAGTTGGGGCTCCCGTGCACTTTACTGGGACATTCTGCTCAGATCCCGAACCAGATCCCGTCTCGAAGCACTCCACGAGATTCGCCCCCTCCTGAGCCTCGCTCGACACAGCGCGCAGGAAATGTCGATGATCGGAGTCTTCCGTGCATCGGCAATACAGCAACAAGCGCTGGCAGCTATACAGCACTTCATGGATGAACCCTTGACCAAGGAGGATCGTGCCGCCTTTAAGGAGCTTTCCGAGATGGCCGATCTAAAGATCAATCTCAAAGTAGTGTGGTGGACTGAACATCTACTCTGGGATTGGCTTTTCACTCACTGGGAATCGTCGTTGAGTGGTGAGTTTGCGCCTTTGAGACTAGACATGATCAGAGAGCAGAATCGGGCGGAGTTCTGGCAGGGTGCGCTAGAACTCGTCCCCGTCCTCGGCGAAGAAGATATTAACGTGGCAATCCAGAAAGTGCAGGAAATGCTTGCTCAGCGTAAGAAGGAGGGCGCCGTGAACACCGTGGCTATCAGATGGCAACTCGACAGCTTTGAGGGAACTTGCATGGTTGTGAGCCAGTCAAAGGCGCTGCAGTCGATCCTAGAATCAGTCTCCAAGGGAACGGAACGGTTGCCGAAGCCTCCCACCAAAATGGTCGAGGACGAGAAGAACGTCACAATCTACTATCTGAGGCCAGGCGAGGAAGACCGTCATGGCCGAATTTCGGGAAGAGACGCGAACCGCGGTCTTCGAATTCCCAAGGGGTAGAGGAACAGAAAAAGATGCTGCTCGAGGCGAGCAGCATCTTTAGGCGGAGGTTAGGCGCCGGTGGTGAAGGCGAAGACCTTCTCCGCAGCAAGCGCGTTACCGTTGCTGTCACGAACACCTGTGGTGACATGGGCAGCATACGTCCTGTTTGCGTCGAGCGGAACGTTCGGGGTGAACGTCGCGATCGATGTGGCTGGGTCAAAGCTCACAGTGCCGGCGACTCCGTCGACGCTGAAGGTTGACGTGTTGATCGTCGAACTTAGCATCGGAATGCTAAACGTCACGGTGATGCTGGTGCTTCTGTCTACATTGACGGAGAGATTCTGAGGCGTGGTGAGCAAGATCGTCGGCGGGGTATTCACGCTCGTTTCGGCGGTGATGAATGACCAGTTCCTCTCTTCTGCAAACGCGTTGCCCGAACTATCCTTGACTCCCGTCGTAACGACGATCTTGTGAAGCGTCTTACCGGCGAGAAGGTTTCTTGGCGAGAGGATCACAGTTCGGCCGGAGAACGTCCGGTCGCAAAGTACGGTCGATCCATTGCCGAGCTGAAGCATCACGGTTTCGGTATTCACCGTCGAAGGGTCGACACCTTCGTTGAATGTGATGGAGATCCTTTTGTTCGTCGGCACTTCGGTTGCGCCAGTTGCGGGGTCGACGAAGACGACGGCCGGTGCAGTCACATCAGCGCTCGCACCAGTTGTGAAGGTCCACGTTCGATCCGCGAGCAAGCCATTGTCGGAGTAGTCTTGCACCCCGGTGGTGACCGTTGCCGTGTAGGTCGAGTTTGGAATCAGCGCTGCCACCGGGGTGAAGTACGCAACATTTTCAACCACTCCAATAGTCCCGCTGACGGGAACTCCCGCAAGTGTCAATCGAAAGGTGTCTGCATTCACAGTCGGTGCGACAATCTTACGATCAAAGGAGGCCGTGATCTTCTTATTCGTTCCTACGAGGAGTTCCCCATTTGCTGGGTTGGTGGATGTGATGAACGGGTTTGAGGTGTCGGCAACTGCGGCCGTGGTGAACGTCCACAGATAATCCTTAGGGAGCGCGACGCCGTTAACATCCTTCGCAACAGTCGTGATCCGACAGCTAATCGCGGTGTTTACGGGCACTTTGGAATTGAGCAGGAGAGTTACGTCCTTGCCATTTGTAAAGACCACTCCCGGAAGAATTCCCGCTGCCGTCGATGCCGTGAACGCCGAGGTCAACGACGCGGCATTCATCGGATGGCTAAATGTTGCTGTAATCCTTCGCGAAATTGGAGCAGAAGTCTCTGCAGAGAGGGGATAGTTTGCCGACACGGCCGGTGAATTGGCTGTTGGAGGAACCAGAGGGTTGTTGCTGCCTCCGCAACCTTGAAGGGCAAACGCTGTGCCGACGGCGAACATCACGGACAGGCGTTTAGCCACGTTCGATGATGCAGAGATAATAATGCTCATAGCACCATGGTTCAACTATTGCGTTCAATTGCGATAGTCTGCCCTTGCACCGTCCGTGGAGTCGCGGACACAAAAAACTAACGATGGAATGAGCGGCGAGAGCGATGGAGACAGTCTTTGAACCCAAACTTTTCCGGTACCGGAAGTCCGGCAAGGATCTGCGCAGCAGAGAATGGAGTCTGGGGTCGCAGATGTTCGGGGAGGGGTTCGAAAGTTCCCGCTGGGTCAGCCAGACTCTCCGATAGTATGCGAACCTGCGCTTTTGCGGCAAGAGGCACCGTCATGATTCGCTCGAAAACCCAGGCCATGGCATAGTGGACCCAAACTGGAACAGGGAAGGTCAGTCGTTTCATTCCAGCGACACTCGAGATTCGGCGCACCGCTTCTCCCAAGGCCATCTCTTCTGGGCCGGTGATCGGGACCGTAGCGTTTTTGAGTTCGCCGTCGAGGATCGACTTTACCATCACGTCAACGAGGTCTTCAACTGCGAGCGGTCGGACTGGTAGTGACTTGAATCCGACGAGCAAGAAAATAGGGAAGGTGTGGAGCGCGTGAGTGATGTGGTCGAGCATGTGGTCACCGCTACCGTAGATCACGCCGGCCTTAAACACGGTGTGATCAATTCCAGAATTTCGAATGATCTCCTCGGCCTCAAACTTTGACTCGTGGTAGGGCGAGCCACAGTTCGGACGAGCCCTGAGAAAGCTGAGGAAGAGCAGCTTCTTCACACCAGCTGTTTGAGCCGCCTTCACGACGTTCTCGGTTCCCTTCACATGAACTTTCGCGTAGGTTTGAGCGTCAAGCTCGCGGTTGATTCCGCCTAGGTGAGCGACTGCATCGCAACCCCGGAATGCGGAAGTGAGGCGAAGGACGCTGTTGGTTCCGACCGGTCTGAAGGAGGTTCGAACGCCGTGGCGAACGGATGTGTCTCGTTGATCGACGCCGCGCGAAATGATGACAACCTCGTGCCCCAGTTCCACGAGCTTCCTCGCAAGGTTTCGTCCGACAAACCCCGTTCCACCAGTGATCGCAACCTTCATGTCTTCACTATATCACAACTTTCATTAATTATTGAAAGTTCGAAAAGTTGGCCAAAAAACAAAGCAAGAATGCAGAAAGTGAAAAGTAGGGATTCTGGTCGGGGCGGCGGGATTTGAACCCACGGCCTCTTGCACCCCATGCAAGCGCGCTACCAAACTGCGCCACGCCCCGACTCGCGAAAAGACAGGATACCGCAAGAGTTGAGTTAACATGTTGAGATGGGCGTACTGCCACTCCTGCTCATCGCCTTCGCGGCACGCGCTCCATCCCAAGCGCGGGTCTACCACATCGGAAACAGTGTCACCGACACGATCGGATTTGCAAACCTAAAACGGATGTCGAAGGACTCGGGAAAGGACTACACGTACGGCAGGCAAGTGATTCCCGGCGCACCGCTGGAGTGGCTTTGGCAACATCCGCAAGATGGATTCACGGAGCAACCTTTCGGATATCCAAAGAAAGCTTTCACCGATTTCACGTGGGATGTGATTACGCTCCAACCCTTCGATCGTCAACTTGACTCCGACCTCGAAATGATCAAGAATTACGTCGAACTATCTCAGGCAAAGAGTCCGAACGCCAGGATTCTCATCTATCAGCGGTGGCCGAGGAAAGGGAAGGATGGAGCCCTCGACTACCCAAGCGCGTGGATGCGAAAATATACGGGTGGCTGGGACGGGACAAACGAAACTCGTGATTACTTTGCGAAGCTATTCAGCGCCGTGACGAAGGCATTGCCGAAGAGAAAGTTCGAACTGGTGCCCGTCGGCGAAGTGTTCCTCGCCCTCGACCGAGAGCTTAAGAAGAGTCGACTCGTATCGAATTCTCCGACAGGGAAATCTACTGGGCCAAAAGCGATCGGCGACCTCTACATTGATGGAATCCATCAATCACCGTTAGGGTCATTCGCGGTAGGTGTCACCTTCTACACGTGGATATTCCAGGTGTCCCCGAAGACGCTCAAACTAGATCACAACCCGTATGGTCAGTTCACCGTCGAAGCACG
>JBBRHU010000272.1:0-4943 GCA_038222255.1 Fimbriimonadales bacterium
TTGGGAATGAGCAATGTTCGGAAGATCGTAGATACCCACGGTGGACGCATCGAGGTTGATTCAGAACCGGGGCGCGGAACGGCGTTTAAAGTCAGATTTGGATGTGCAGAATGAGAGACAAACCAACACTTTTGGTGGTTGATGACGAACCAAATATTCGTCGGATCCTGCAAGTCGGATTTGACAAAGTCGGCTATCACACTGTCACTGCCTCAGATTTCTCTTCTGCGATGTCCACGCTAAACGGCGAACATGTCGACGTCGTTCTGACCGACGTGACCATGCCCGGGAAAACGGGCTACGAGTTGTTGCGCGAGGCCCGAGCTTTGATTCCAGATCTACCCGTAGTGATCATGACCGCGTTTGGAACAATCCCCCAAGCAGTCCAGGCCATACGAGATGGGGCGTTTGAGTACGTCACAAAGCCGTTCGATTTAGAGCATCTCAAAAAGGTGATCGCTGCAGCGGTTGACTCTGAAGTTTCCACAGCACCTAAGTCAAAAAAGACAGCAGGAAAGCGAGAGTTCCAATTCATCGCCGAGTCACCCTCGATGAAAGAAGTTTTTGCGACGGTTCAACAGGTCGCAGACAGCCGAGCAACGGTCCTCATTTGGGGCGAGAGCGGAGTTGGCAAAGAAGTTATCGCCAAGTCCCTACACACGTTTTCGAACCGCAGCACCAAGGGGTTCGTCGCGATCTCCTGTGCGGCGCTTCCTGAGACTCTGCTTGAGAGCGAACTCTTTGGTTACGAGAAGGGTGCCTTCACCGGCGCGAACGGCGCAAAGCAAGGCAAATTTGAGCTCGCTCACGAAGGAACATTTTTCTTAGACGAAGTCGGCGAAATTCCGATGTCGACTCAGGTCAAGCTCTTGCGTGTTTTACAAGAACGAGAGTTCGAGCGACTTGGTGCGATCCGTCCGACGAAGGTTGATGTTCGACTCGTCACTGCCACAAACCGCGACTTAAAGGAAGCGGTCGAAATGGGCGTTTTTCGACTCGACCTACTCTACCGACTTCAGGTTGTTGAGCTGCACATCCCCCCGCTCCGAGAAAGGCAAGAGGATATTGAGCCCCTCGCGACCTTCTTCTTGGAGAAGTTCGGCAAGGAGAATGGACGCGAGCCACTACATGTAACGAAAGCCGCTGCAGACGTGCTACACCACTATCGATGGCCCGGGAACGTTCGAGAACTGGAGAATTGCATGGAACGAGCAACTGTTCTTGCTGCAGTCTCACAAAACGAGCTCGATACTAGGCTTCTTCCGGCTCCAATGCTTCGAGTTGCTTAGCCGTAACGGGCGCAAGCGGCCTTGACTTGATGTGTGCCCACTTCCGTGGGTACGCATCGGGTGTCTTCTTCACCTTGAGATACAGCGGGTATGCCCGCTGAACTCCCTCAACATCACGCTCGACTGTCTCGCTGAAGCTTAGGCCAAGCTCGTGAAAGTTGGGGTGCTCAAAGGACTCTGCCTCCGCTGGAGTTCGCATTGCCAGAATGAACCCCCGTTTTTTGAGAAACGGCGCTGACAGCTCAAGCTGAATGGGAAGTGGTGCTAAGGCTCGGCCTGTGATCACGTCGAAATATTCTCTGCGATCCCACTCTTCAGCCCTCGCGTTGACGATTTCAAGATTCGGGAGAGGATGTTCGGCTAAAAAGCTGAGCATCTTTTGGTTTGAGTCTAAAGCTGTGACGCGCAAGTCGGGACGCGCGCATGCAATCGGCCACGCAGGGAAGCCCGGGCCAGTGCCGATGTCCAGAAGTCGGGCATCGTAAGGGAGAAGGTCAATGAACGCAATTGAGTCCAAAATGTGTCGCGCCCAAGCTTCCTCGCGGGGAACTCGTGTTAGGTTCCGAGTCTCGTTTGCTTCGTAGAGGGCGTCGAGGAACGCCTTAAGCGCCTCGATTTGGTGGGGTTTCAGGACAAAATCACTCATGGAAATTGGGGTTCATTGGGGCGGGGAAGTCGGTCTTGGACGGGGAGCAACGGAGGAAACGGCTTGTGCGGCTCGTGCTGATACCAATAGGCGGTGCTTGAGTAGTCGTTACTGAGCTTATTCGCGTGCCCGTGTTCAATGCTAAATCGAATGCTCTTGCGGAATCGGATGGGATCTTCAATGTGAAATCTGTACATTGAGTTCTTTCCCTTCCACTGCCAATCCTTATTTCCAGAGTACAACGTGATGCCGTGATATGGCGCCGAGAATTCCTCGGCTGGGCCGTAAGCCGTGCAGAAATAGTCTTCAGTGCCCGTCCCGTGAAGTCGAGGTGGCCAAGGTTCGCCGTCGATCACGAACATGTCGTCACCTTCGCCGTACCAGTCGTTGCCTTGCCGCTGGAAGCAATCGACGTTGAGGTTACAACCGACAAATACGCCGTCGCCCTCGGCTTCTAGGATAAGGTAGTTCTCTATGTCCGAGAGATTTGGATTGTCTTTCCAAATCTGTAAGTAGTTATCGTTGTTCAGTTTCTCGGTGAGGAACCCCTCGGTGATCGCCTCGCGATGCCACTGTGCGTGGAATCGGGCTTGCTCCTCTGTCGTGTTCTCATACTCTTCGTAGTCAATGTAGAAGTAGAGATTCACCGCCTTATCCCCTTCGTTCGTGACTTCAATCCTCGCTGCGTCAAAAGGCATTGCGAACCAACAGTTCATTCCACGCCCCGCCTGGGGAGACATTTGGAGAGGGAGCGAGTTGAACGACTTAAACACTCCATGTCCCATTCCGAAGAAGTCCCCAAGTGGAACTTCGACCGAGGGATTTTCTTCGCCATCCCACCACATCCTGAGCACCAGCTTTCTGGGGAAGGTATCGTCGTTGCCGACGGTCATCCAGATGTGCTTGATGCAACCAGGCTTGGCTATGTCGAGAATCCGGGTAGTGGCGGATGGCTCAAGGTTCCACCAGTCTTCGTTACCGCCAGACTTGTCGTAGGAGGATGCCCGGCAACTACGATACTCACGCAGGAAGGAAAGTGAGCTGAGCGAGGAGTGACCGATCACTCTGAAAGTTTAGCTTAGGAGGTGGGTCGCTGAACTGCACTGGATTTCCAGAGCGCGTTGCTTTCGTGCCTGAATTGGTAACGCCCGCGCTGGAGCACGGGCGTTTTTGGGGGTTAAAGCGGGCGCTCGCCGAAGTATCGACCAAGTTCGTTAAGTTCGAAAAGCAAGTCTTGCCACTCGTACTGAACCATTCCTCGGAGGAATGAGTCGCGGTAGAAAATATTGCCAAGGTCTCTTCCGATGGCGAGTGAGTTCAATGCGGAATACCGAAGGCTATTCTGCGAAACATAGCCGATATCTGCACGAAGCTTTTGGAGCGATTCGTCGAGTTGCCGAATACGGTTCCAAGCTGCCTGACTATTCTGTGAAGAGCCCCGACCGTTCCGGTTCATCTGGCGGTCGAAGGAATTCCGCAGGGCGTTGCTCATTCTCTCGCTTCGGTAGACGAGGGTCATAAGCGAATCCTCGACGGCGTAGTTCCAGTTGCTTGGATCCCAGCTTCTTGAGACTCCACGGTAGTTGAAAGATGACATCGTCCAGATGTTCAATCCGACATAGACGCCGCTGTTGTAAACATGTGTCCGATTCGGAACCCAAAACCGGTTAGGCATAATCACCTGTTGGCCGGGTCGAGGAGCCCGCATTTGGTTGTTTCGGTTGAGCAGGTCACGCCACTGGCCGCGACTAATTTGGTTTTGTTCTTGCCGCTGCAGATCAAGTCGACGCTGTTGGTTTTGCTGCTGATTCCTCTCGGCTTGACGCCTCAGATCCTGTTGGCGTCGCTGCTCTTCCTTGCGGTTTTGCTCCCGCTGGCGGTTCTGCTCATGCTGGCGGTTCTGCTCTTCTTGCCGTTTTAGGTCTTGCTGCCTCTTCTGATCCTGCTGGCGCTGCTGATTTTCCTGTTTCTTTTCTTCCTGTTGACGCTGCCGTTGCTCCTGGTTTTGCCGACCTCGTTGATCTTGATCAGCGCCTTGAGCGATCGCCGTGCCCGCCGTAAACGACGTCATGAGAATGCCAATTGCGTATGCGTATCTGTACTTCATTGCGGCCTTCTTTCACCGGGCGTGTCCCGCAAGAAAGGGAGAGGCGTGCGTAACGCCCGGTGGGTGGTCTACTTACAGGATGCACTGCCACGTGCAGAATCACCAGTCCGGCTTTTTACTGTCCGTGAGTGTGTGGACACGTGAAAGGTGTTTGCGGTCCCCGACGACGTCCCTTGCCGAGACATACTCTAAGGAGATGAACGGTGCCGAGCTCCTCAGCCTTGTGAATGTGCTCCAGGGGACAGATTCCCATCACGGCTTTTCGACGGGCAACACCCTGCCTATCGCGGCCGCACCTTTCGGTCTTACGCACTGGACAGTCCAGACCGCCGAGAACACAAGCTGGTTTTTCCACCCGTCGCATCGTAAGACCCAGGGATTCAGAGCGACACACCAGCCAAGCCCATGGATTGGAGACTATGGGACACTCATCTTTATGCCGCTCGGAGCCTGCCCCCGGCTAGATCCTTCCGGGCGATCGTCGAGCATCAGGGGAAACTTCCTCCCTTACCGGATTGATCTCGACTTGCAACGCTATGGAATTCAGTCGACGCTAACCCCAACCCGCTCGTGTGCTCAGGTAACAGTCCGCTACTCTGACCCACACCAGGCCTTCTTTTTGCTTGAAAGGATAAAGAAGGGTGACCCCGTACAAATCTCGCCAGAGACGAATGAGGTGTACATCGCGGCGCAAAATAGCTCCGGTGGAACAAGGGACGACTTTGCCTGCTACTACCTCGTTCGATTCAATCGGCCATTCACCGTCGCGAGCGACGAGAACCTTCGGCTCCTCCTCAGGTTCGAGGACACGACCGCACTTGAGGTTGAAATCGGGTCTTCGTTTATCGGGTTTGACCAAGCGCGGTTGAACATTAAGCAAGAGATTCATGGGGGGCAGTCG
>JBBRHU010000273.1:0-4882 GCA_038222255.1 Fimbriimonadales bacterium
CGCCCGAAGAGAAGCGAAAACTGATCGCACTAAACCAAGCGGCGACGATGGAAGGGAAGCCCTTTGTGGGCTAAGAACTCTAGAGCGACTTGCTCACGAGAATCAGCCCACGGAGCATCCAAAGGTTAGCGAGAAAAACAACCGAGCTCGCGATGGCAGCGGGTATCGCTACTTCGGTCTTTCCCGACAGCACTCTCTCCAGCACAGCGACAAACAGCCAGATCTGTATGAGGAAGAAGAGGAGGCCGAACAACATGAGGCCGACGAATACCACGGCTTTTTGTCTTCGGCGATGGAATTGTGGAGTATTCATTTAGGCCTCCACGCTCGCAACACCAACAGCATAGACTTCATCACCCCGAACCTCGATCAGAATGTTGGGGAGGGGATGGGGCGGCGGACCTTGGAGAACCCGGCCATCTTCTAGCGAGAACGCTCCGTTGTGGCATGGGCAGTAGAGCACCTCACCGCGGGTCTCGGGTTCGTACACTACAGGACAGGAAAGGTGAGTGCATCGGCGCGAGAACGCGGTTAGCTTTCCGCTGGCAGTGCGAACCAAGATGCACAGGTCTGACGGTCGAGGGTAGCTGAAAGCGAGAAACGCGCCTGGTCCGATCGCAGCTACCTTGCAGATTTTTGCGGGCTCAAAAGACCGTTTTCCCTTAGGAATCGCCGAATAGATCGCCATTGCAGTTGTCCCGAGAGCAAGTGTTCCGCTTGCGACGGTTACTAACTTGAAGAACTCGCGGCGTGTCACAAAGTGGTCGTCTTCCCAATCAACTGGAAACTCTTCTTGTAGCGCTTCGTGCATTTTCTTTCTCCGACGAACAATTAGTCTCGTCTTGAAATTGTTTGAAGGTCCGACTTTCTGATTTGAACTTCGGAGTCAACTTTCAGTCGGTGGGTGCCGTGCGGCATCATCAGGTGAACTTTGGTAGTTACCTTCTTGTTGCCGAAGATGAACTCATTCACCGGCGTGCCAGACCGTTCTTCTGCGATCTCTTCTGGGGTGCCGAAAAATAGTGCTCCAGAAGGGCAGACGGTGGCGCACATCGGCTTTAGCCCGATCGAAGTTCGGTCATAACACATGTCGCACTTCATCATTTGGTCGATTTGAGCGACGTATTTGGGGACTCCGAAGGGACAGGCAAAGACGCAGTTTGAGCAGCCGATGCACCTCGGCTTGAGTGAACTTTGGACGACGCCATCAGCGGTCTTTTTGATTGCGTCGGCAGGGCAAACAGCGGCACAGGCCGGCTCGTCGCAATGCATACAGATGATCGGTGTCGTTTGAACCGTGTCACCGCGTTCAATCTGTTCTAGGTGGATCATCGAGACACCCGCATGCGTTTCGCACTCGGCGCAGGCCCCGACACAGGCGTTGCAGCCAATGCACCGACTAGGATCTATGTAAAACTGCCTTTCCGTCATCCCCACTAGGCAGTATCCCGGCACCCGAAGCAGGGCGCCATGATGCATGTCATAGTCCGATGAATCGCTAGAAGGCCGCAAGCAAGATGCTCTCGAGCGCTTCAGGGTTCAGGATCGTAATGATCTGGTGATCAGTCTGGACGATGCCTGCCTTGCTCCACTTTGAGAGGACCCGGATGGTGGTTTCGGTCGTCGTTCCTGCCATTTCGCCAATATCCTGTCGGGTGAGCGGTACGGTAAGCCGAATCTCTTTACCGGCCAGATCACCGAACGACTCTGCCAAGGTGAATAGGATCGCCGCGATCCTCTCGTCGGCTCGCCCTGTCGAAAGTCGAGCCATAAAATCGAGCTTCTGGTGGAGCCGAATGGCGCCCCTGCGCACCAGCCGATCCTTGAGTGCGTGGCTGTTATCGTAAATCGGCTGGAACACTCGCTTTGGAATGCGGAGATAGACCGTGTTTGTGAGACCATACGCCATGAGTGGACAGCCGTCGCCCTCCAACGTTCCGAGCAAGCCGAAAATCTGACCTGGTCCCATGATTTCCAGAGTCAGGTCGATGCCTTGCGCTGTTGTGCGCACCATTTTGACGAAGCCCGTTGCCACCAACCCGAAAAAGTCCACTTCTGAACCGCGCACCCAAATTGGCTCTCTCCGGTCCGTCTCGACGAGGCGACACGACTGCAGCAACGCTTCTTGCTCAGCCGCATTCAGAGCGAGCAAGAGTGGGCTTAAGGCAAGCACAGACTGCACAGATAAATCGTCTTTTCGAGTTGACATCGATTGCCGTAAGTATGTCGCATGAGTTCCTAGATGGTTCCGGTGCCCTCCGAGTCGGTTCACCAATCGAAGCGAGCACTTGCTACGCACTCCTTCTCGGCGCTCATTTCTTCAAAGCCCTCCTGTGAGTAATAACAGGTACAATGCTCAATTATGGTAGGTTCAAGTACTCTCGACGAGCTACCGAATGAGTATCTTGCGAACAAGGCAAGGGGTTGCCTCCTGGGTGGCGCACTTGGTGACTCGCTTGGCTCCCCGGTTGAGTTCTTGAAATTGGGCGAAATCAGGGCGAAGTATGGTTCCGAAGGCATTAGCGAGCTTGACGAGTCTTACGGTGTGCTCGGTGCTATTACCGACGACACGCAGATGACACTTTTCAGTGCCGAAGGGATTATTCGGTCCAAAGTGCGTGTCGCGCACAGAGGAGTCTGCCATCCTCCAACAGTCGTCGGCTACGCCTACCAGCGGTGGCTCCACACCCAGCATTTACGCTGCGATCCTATGGCAATTGAGCCGGCCGTTCGAGGGTGGCTCTTCGCCGTTAAGGAACTGCACCATCGAAGGGCACCAGGTAACACATGCCTGTCAGCCTTAAAGGTTTGGAACCAAAACCCAGCGAAGAATGACAGCAAGGGATGCGGCACCGTGATGCGCTCCGCTCCGTTTGCGTTTACCTCGTCTCCATGGGAAACGGCATACGATTGTGCGGCAATTACTCACGGTCACATTGAGGCAAAGGTGTCCGCTGCTATCCTGGCGATGACAATTCAGGGCGTTGTTTTCGGGCGACCCCTTCTGGAGTCACTGCACTCGGCCTGCGCCCTGGACACAGAAAAGTCTCTGTCCGTGAAACTTATCCTCAAAGCGATCGAACTTGCCAGAGGGAACATCGCGACTGATGAAGCCATTCGTCTGCTCGGGCTGGGATGGGTAGCCGAGGAAGCTCTCGCGATTGCCGTTTTTTGCGCTCTCAAGGCCGATGGCGACTTTGTGAAGGGGGTGCGTCTTGCTGTCAACCATGATGGAGACAGCGACAGCACGGGGGCGATTTGCGGCAATATTCTTGGTGCGATTCTCGGCGTTGAGGGACTTCCTCCACGGTGGCTCGACTTGCTTGAGTTGCGCGATGTGATCGAGCAGGTTGCGACCGACCTGGTTGCCGAGGTGCCGATGGCACCTTGGGAAGGTGCGACAGACGAAGAAACGCTGGCGGAACAATCCTTCTGGAATCGCTATCCCGGTTGCTAGAGGCAGGCTCGATTCGTTTATTGAAGGTTCAGCGCTGGCTCATCAACTTCTGAACCTCCTCCGGAGTGTTCGCACCACGAGTCCAGGATGGACTCATTCCCGCGTCCCGCAAGTCAGCTTCCGAAAGGTAGGAAACTTGGAGAAGATCAACCCAACCTAGTACCCGCTCGAGGTCAGGGTGGTGCTTCAGCCGCTCAATTGAGGAGGCTCGGTAAAGCGCGCAGAGTGGTTGGGCTCGACCGTCGACGACCGGGATGACGGCATCTGATTCACCGAGGTTGGACTCAAAAAAGCGAGCGAGTTCGCAGCGGAACAGGACGAGGTCGCACGACGCAACGAAGACCAAGGGCCTCTGCGGAATAAAGTCGCGTAGCGCGGAAAGCGGGCCAGCGTTCGGAGTTGAGTCTCGCACGAAATCCGCGCCAGAAACAGGGAACTGGCCGACCACTGTGACAGGCCAACCGAGCTTTTCGAACTCCTGAATCAACCGTTGCACCATGGGCACGCCGTCAACAAGCATCTGCGACTTGTCCATCCCCATCCTCCGGCTTGAACCGCCGGTGAGAATGACCGCTTCGACCTCCGCCCGCCCCCGCTCCATCTGTCCGCAAGCATAGCTCGTTTTTGGTTATCCTAGACCAAACAGCCAGAATTCCGAAGCGATTCTTTGAGGCCTTTCCAGTAGTTGGAAAGGCGTACGAGGCATTCGGAGAGTCGGCCCCCTCGACCCCCAAACCCGATCCCTCATCAAGCTCGGCACCTCGACCGGGTCAAGGCCTAGGGGACGCCGTCCGAAGCCACGACCCAAAAGCCCTCGAAGCCGGCGCAACCCCCAAAGAAATCCGCCCAACCGTAATCCTCTCCGCCCCCACCATCAGCTACGTAGCCATGATGATCGACCTATCCAACGTGGACGAGGTGGTTAGCTAATTCGCTCGACATCGAATGTACGAATCCATCGCGACTTGCGAAGTGTAGCAACTGCCGTCAGACCCACTCCGCACAGAGTAACTCCGCCTGCTGGAGCACGGTCTTTACGGCTTCGTCCTGTAAGTCCGGTGGGTAGCCGTATTTGTTTAAGATGCGCTTCACCATCACGCGAATCTTCGCGCGCGCTCCCTCACGAAGGGTCCAGTCGATGGTCACGCTCTTTCGCACCTGCGTGATAAGTTCGGCAGCGATGAGCTTGAGTTTATCGTCGCCCATCGCCTTCACGGCACTCTCGTTCACCGAAAGGGCGTCGTAGAAGGCGACCTCGTCATCCGTCAGGCCGAGGTCTTCGCCGCGTTTGGTGGCCGCGTCCATTTCCTTTGCCAGCTTGATAAGCTCCTCGATGACTTCCATCGTGGAGATCGCTCGGTTATGGTATGCGTTGAGGGTCTGCTTGAGCTTCTCGGCAAACGTTTGGCTCTGCACAAGGTTCTT
>JBBRHU010000274.1:0-4879 GCA_038222255.1 Fimbriimonadales bacterium
CCCATGCCTTCACAGCACGGCTCATTGATGCGAAGGAGAATCTCGATGGGCAGACTGAAGGGCTACTGCTCCACAGCGAGAACTTTCAAGCGCTCTTGCTCTTGAAGCAACGGTATCGGCAGAAGGTCGAGTGTATCCATATCGATCCACCCTACAACACACAGACCAGTGGTTTTCTCTACCGCAACACTTACCAGCACTCAAGTTGGCTCGCGATGATGGCAGATCGCCTCGCCGCCGCCGCAGACCTTCTGACGCAGGAAGGTGCTCTGCTCTGCCACATAGATGAGAATGAATATGAGCGACTTCATCTTCTTTGCAATGAACTGTCGCTACCGAACGCAGGGACGGTCGTCTGGGACAAACGCAACCCGATGCTAGGTCGCAAGGGTATTGCCACACAGCACGAATACGTGTTGTGGCGCACAGGGGTGCAAGGCCCCATTTATCTTCGAAATGCCAGCCAAAGACTTATTCTTGAAAACGCAAAACAGCTCATCGACAAGTACGGTGGTGTGACGCAACAGGCCCGAGATGCGTTCTCGAAATGGATCTCCGCCTGCTCCGGCTTGTCAGGTGGAGAGCGTGCAAATCGCTACCTCAATGATGACGGCCGCGTCTATCAAAGTGCGGGCATGTCCGCACCAGAACCGCGCACCGATCCGAAATTCTTTATTCCCTTAGTTCATCCGGTTACCCAAAAGCAGTGCCCAGTTCCTCCGTATGGATGGTCACGGTCACCCGAGACACTCAAGGAGCTACTAGAAAAAGGGGAGATCCTCTTCGGTGAAAGCGAGTCAGTGCAGCCTAGGCGTAAGGTATTTCTAACTGAGGATTCACAACGGCAGGTTTCATCTGTTATTCAGGACACGGGACGGGGGAAGGTAGACATGGATAAGCTCGGACTCGAGTTCCCGTATTGCCATCCGCAATCGTTGTACGTCGAGCTTGTTGGTGCAGCGGCTCCTAGTCCAGATTCTGTAGTTCTCGACTTCTTCGCCGGATCCGGGACGAACGGGCACGCCGTCATTGCATTGAATAGAGATGAAGGAACAAGAAGAAAGTATTTGCTGGTTGAGGTTGGTGATCAATTTGATTCTGTGTTGAGGCCTCGGATGTTGAAGGCCTCCTATGCTCCAGAATGGAACAATGGAAAGCCTGCGGCGAGAAACGCTGGTGTCAGCCAGTCAATCAAATACATCCGGCTCGAATCCTACGAAGACTCCCTGAACAATTTGGAGACGCGCCGCGCCACTACTCAACAAACCCTGCTGGACGCTACCGAAGCACAAGGCGCGCATGGGCTCAAGGAACAGTTCCTTCTGCACTATATGCTCGACGTAGAGACGCGCGGAAGCCAGTCTCTGATTAATGTGCAGGCATTCACGGACCCCATGGCATATAAACTCAAGGTCAAGCGACCGGGCTCGGACGAAAGCCGCGAGGTGAACGTCGACCTACTGGAAACGTTTAACTGGCTGATTGGTCTCACCGTGCATCACATCGCCGCGCCCCAAATCTTCACTGCAACGTTCGAGCGCGACAGTGAAAAGCGGCTGCGCCTCAAGGGGCGGCTCAGGCGGGACGCTGATGCGCCATGGTGGTTTCGCACTGTCACGGGCACCACCCCGGACGGCCGCCGCACACTGGTCATCTGGCGCAAACTCACCGGCGATGCGGAGCAGGACAATCTGGTGCTCGACGAGTGGTTCACCAAGCAAGGCTACTCGACCAAGGACTACGAGTTCCAGCTCATCTACGCGAATGGGAGCAACAACCTCGAAAACCTGAAGGCTCCGGACGATACCTGGAAAGTCCGGATCATCGAGGAAGACTTCCACCGTCTCATGTTCGACACGGAGGGCGTTTAATGCCGCGCCGCCGCGCCAACAACAGGCCGCAAGTGTCCTTCGTCTACAAGCTAGTACTTAATCAATGGCTGCTGTCTCTCTTTAGCGTGAAGCGCTTCGAGGACCTGGCCCAGCACCTGCGCAACGAGAAGTTAGAGGGTTTGGACGAGAACAACGTCCACCACTTTCACCATGCTCTGACCGCGCAGCTTTTTAACCTGACCCAGCTTCCAACTGAGCTGCTGCTAGAGTATGACCAAAACATTGTCAAACACACCCTGCGGTTAAACGAGCGCAGGATCACACGCGGCGAAGATCCGGTTGTTTGGAAATACTTTCAGTATTTGACGCTGCTGTTTACCGAGATCTATCTCGACCGCTATTTTCGTGACTCGTTCGGACTCCGCAAAGCGATCAATGAACAAATCACTCTCTACAACACGGAGAAGCCTGAGCCCGATCAGATCGCTCTCTTGGATGAAGCGGGCGAGGCATGGACGCAACTTAACAAAGTTGCCTATTGGAGCGCGACGGGCAGCGGCAAGACGCTGCTCATGCACTCGAACATTCTTCAGTACCAACACTACCTAGATAAGCACGACCGAAGACGAGAGCTAAACCGGATCATCTTGCTAACTCCGAACGAAGGTCTCAGCCAGCAACATCTGCGGGAGTTTGAAGTTGCCGGAATCTCAGCAGAGCTTTTCAACAAGGACGGACGAGGACTCTTCGCAGGACACGCAGTCGAGATCCTCGATATCCACAAGCTGAAAGACGAAATGGGCGAGAAGACCATCGCGATTGATGCGTTTGAGGGAAATAATCTCGTGCTTGTCGACGAAGGGCATCGCGGCGCGTCCGGTGGTGAGGAAGGTGCGTGGATGCGTTTTCGCAATGCGCTCTGCGAGAAAGGCTTCTCGTTCGAGTACTCCGCAACCTTTGGCCAGGCTGTCAAAGGCAACAAGGCGCTGACGAACCTGTACGCCAAGAACATTCTGTTTGATTATTCGTACCGCTATTTTTACGGTGACGGGTTCGGCAAAGACTATCAGATTCTCAATCTAGACGAAGGGACACAAGCCAATCACTTGGAGTTGTACCTTGTCGCCTGTCTGCTGTCTTTTTTTCAGCAGCAGCGCCTGCACCGAGAGCAAGAAAGCACGTTCCGGCCATTTAACATAGACAAACCGTTGTGGATCTTCGTCGGAGGTAGCGTCACAAAAACCCTCGCTGCCCGAGATGCCTCTGATATTGTCCAGATTCTTCAATTCTTGTCTCGTTATGTATCGGACCGGGCAGGTAGCATCCAGCGCATCGAGCGAGTACTTAACCAGGGTCTGGTTGCGGCGGATGGAACGAACCTTTTTGCTGGACGGTTCACCTATCTGAATACGGTGGGGCTATCTGCGTCGCAGGTGTTCGACGAGACGCTGGCAACCCTGTTTAATGCGGTGGGTGGCGGATTGCTCTACGTCGAGAATTTGAAAGGCGCGACGGGTGAGATCGCTCTCCGAGTAGGCGACAACGATCCGTTCGGCGTGATCAACGTCGGAGACGATGCAAAGCTGGTGCAGCTCTGCGAAGGGAAAGGACTTCAGACCGGAGATCGAGAGTTTCGCGGCTCCCTTTTCCACGAGATCAATAAGCCTCATTCAACGGTGAACGTGTTGATCGGGTCTAAGAAGTTCACCGAAGGGTGGAACAGTTGGCGAGTGAGCACCATGGGCCTGATGAACGTCGGCCAGACCGAGGGCTCACAGATTATCCAACTTTTCGGGAGGGGCGTCCGCTTGAAAGGTTACGGCAAGAGCCTGAAGCGTAGCGGCAAGACGCAACTCCCCGAGGATGTAACGCGGCCCAAGCACATCAGCCAACTTGAAACGCTTTCAATCTTTGGGATCCGCGCCGACTATATGGCGCAGTTCCGCGACTTCCTCGAAGAGGAGGGCCTGCCAACGAACGATGACAGAATCGAGTTCCTGTTGCCGGTGATCAAGAACCTGGGTACTCAAAAGCTTAAGATCATCCGCCTCAAAAAGACAATCAATGGGGTGAGCACAGAGTTCGGCGATGCCTTTCGCAAGCTTGGGCCGGTGCCGACGCTAATCAAGCCTGACCCGTCAAAGGATAAATCCACAGACTACTTGCAACGAAACCAGGTGTCGTTGAATTGGTATCCAAAGATTCAGGCAATGAAGTCGCGTGGCGTTCTCGGCGGAGACGGTGAGACGACCCGAAACCAAACCCACTTGACCGCGCTTCATGTCGCTTTCCTCGATTTGGACCGGCTGTACTTCGACGTTGAGCGTTTCAAAGCGGAACGCGGTTGGTACAACCTGAACATCGTTCGCGGTGAACTCGAAGGCCTTCTCGTGGATCAGAGTTGGTATCAGCTACTGATTCCGGCAGAGGAACTGGCCTTTGACTCCTTCGACAAGGTTTCTCTCTGGCAAGAAATCGCGCTATCACTCCTGAAGAAGTATACAGAGCGCTACTACACGTTTCGGAAGCGGGAATGGGAGCTTCCACACCTCGAATACCAGGAGCTATCAGAGGACGATCCGAACTTCCTTGGCGTGAAGGACGAGCCAGGTGAGGGATACTACCGCATCATGATCGAGAGGTCCCAAGAGGAGATCGTCGCCAAACTCGAAGAGCTAAAGGCGATGATCGACAAGGGCGACCTCAAGCCGTGGGAGTTTCACGGCCTCAAAGCGATCTGGTTTGGTCGGCACCTGTATGAACCGCTGCTCTACCTCGATAAGAAAGGCGTCGATATCAGCCCCGTTGCCCTCAACAAGGGGGAGAAGCGATTCGTTGAGGACCTCAAGGACTTCCACGACGGCAACGCCAACTTTTTCGCAAACAAAGAGCTGTATCTTCTCCGTAACCTTAGTAAGGGGAGGGGAGTTGGCTTCTTCGAAGCCGGAAACTTCCATCCAGATTTTATCTTGTGGTTGATTCTTGAAGGTAAGCAGCACATCGTCTTTGTTGATCCGAAAGGCATTCGGAACCTTGGTCCAACAGAC
>JBBRHU010000275.1:0-4846 GCA_038222255.1 Fimbriimonadales bacterium
GGGAACGGAGAGGTCCATCGGTGCAGGTAGAGGCTTGTTTGTGCCAATTTCGTAGGTTCCTTGCCACAGCGGAAGCACCGCGACAGGTCGGTGCTCAAGTGGGCCGTCGAAGTAGTCCAAGTCAAAGCTGATCGCCCAGCCTTCGCCGTACGTCTCGCACTCCCAAGTGAAATAGCGTTTGCCCTTGAGGAGCGGCATCAGGTGCGTCACGTCGGCCGTCCAACTCCAAGCCTTTCGGTAAGGAGTGATGCACCGCAGAACTTCAAACCGGTGGCCAGCATCATCGACCAGCGCCAGGGAGGCGACTCTGTCCCACGCATCGATACCCTTTGGCGTCTTGTCTAATTTCAACGTTGCGATGATCTTTCCTACTGAGTCGGTCTTTCGTGGTAGGAGAACATAGCGGCCGAATCGGTGTCGCTTGATGTCGTTGATCTCTTCCTTGAACACCTTCACCGACTCGCTCTTTTCAATTGTTGCCGCTGCTCCGTGGGAAGTTTGCTTCAATCCGGTCGCTCCAATCATCCACCAGGTGCCGTCAATCGGCCTTGCAAAAGGGACGAAGTAGTGATCGTAAACAACCGTTGCACCCACCTTCACAGTGATCTCACCGCCTCCGATGGACTTATCAATTCTCACGGAGAAGTCTTGTGGTTTGGCAGTTCTTATCTCGGCGGGCGAGAGTCGGTTGGCAATTTCTCGCCCATTCCAGTGAATGGAGACCTCTCGCTGTGGACGACCGTAGATGTTTCCGTTCGCGTTGAAGGGATTTGTTTCCTTTGGGTTGTAGACGTCGAATCCAATACCGAGCCCACCAGCAACGTTCGGTTCTGCTTCATCGGCGAGCTCTGGCTTCTGCGTTGCCAAGACCAAGCTAAACCCCTTGCTCTCGGTGGGCAGTGCAACTGCCGCGCGGGCCTCTAAGAAGCTGAAAATGGCTTGCTGAGACGAGACAGCCAGAAGCGGAGCGAGGTACCAGAGCATGCCTTAGAGTTTAGCTTTCTGTCTCAAACAATAGAAGCCTGCGATCAGGATCTCTCATACGAACTGACTGGCCCCGACTGCCTTGGCGGTGGTCGACAGCAAGTCTAGCGTCGCTTGCATGCGCACGGATAAAAGCCGATGCCGCCACCTCTAAAATTCGACACGAAGAGGCCCAAGCGGCCCGGATCACGAACCACTCCTCTGCGACACTGAAGCCGGCGCCGAAGTAGAAGTCCTTTGACTTCTGATACTGCTTCACTTTCAGGCAGAGGTCGAGAGTGCCGAGGTCCATCCGCTACGGCTACCGGTTGGCCGCCGCGATGATGCCCGCGATGATGAGCCCGAGGATCAAGAGGTTAAAGAGCAGACCGATCGATCCGCAGCCGATGCCAACGTACGCATGGGCCTTTCCCGGCATCTGCGGAACCTCCTTCACCTTCGTGAGACCGCTCTTTCCTTTGACTAGCGAAAGCGGTCCGAGGATCAACCCGACGATGGGGATGATGGCGAAGAGCCCCGTGTAGTAGGAGAGTAACGCGTCCGGATTCTTGGTCGGAATCAGCGAATCGAATCCGGAAGAGCTTTGCTGCTGGAACTGCTGTGGTCCGGGCGGCTGCGACCAGTTCTGACCGCCAACGGGTGGCACTGACTGAGGTGGCGGAGCAGAAGGCGGTGGCGGTGTGGGCTGGTTCTGGTCTTCCGACATGCGCGTAGTATAACAAAAGTCAGAGCGTTGGCGATTTCGCCCCTTCAATATCCGTTGCCTTGACCAGAAACGATTTCATCGCCAATGGCCTAGTGCCCCTTGACAAATACACAGCGGGTGCTCCTTAATCAATTTGACATGAGTCCACACCCATCTAAATCGGGGAACTAAGGACGATCGCGGCAAGGAGCGATCGCTCACTTGTCCCACGTGTTTTTTCAAGCTTGAATCTTTCTTCAGGCATTTTCTAGTTTTGTAGCGACGGTGTCCCTTGCCGCCAACTCGTTACCCTGAGTTCAAGAACTAAGGAAACAGTTGAAAACTTTAACCCCCTTGGCTTTACGCCGGGCTGGGGAAGCGGCTCAACAGACCCGATTCCTCGAAACCCTTCAAAAGACCAAGCAGATCGAAAATGCGCAACCGGTTACGCGAACTAAGAGGCTCGATGCCTCGACGCTCTCGCAGTACATCGTGTTGCCCTTGAACAGTTCACGTGCTCTCAAATCGTCAGACACGTTTCGGACCCGATCCTATAACCAACAACGTCAGGTCATCGAATTGATCGATCACCTGTTTGTTCGTTATCGTGTGCCCTTCTTCCTCTACCGGGCGGTGTTGAACTCGAAAGGTATGAAGATGCTCTTTGACATCAAGACCTCGAAGTCTGACAATAGCAACCCCGAGACGCGCTATCTTAGCTGGTTCCTAACGGTTGCGCAGGGCGGGTCTTTGGCGAAGCTCACCCAAGGAGTGTTGACCAAAAAGGAGACGCACTTCTTTTTGCAAGCTCCAGATTCGCTGTCCATTGACGAAGCCTGCCGTTGGGCGAAGTACATGGTTGCGGGAATCGGCCCGGAGGGGAGCTCCTACCTGATCGAAGGCTTGGCGGCTGAGGACGAAGCGTTGCTCGAAGATCGTCTTCCAGACTTTCTCCGGCTCTTCAACCTCCTGATTGTGGAGCTTCGAAAAACCGAGCGAGCCGAGGTGATGGACTATCTGCGGGCGATGATTCGATTTCGAGATTTCTCCTTTAAAGGGAGGACTCCGGGATCAATTCGAAAGCTCACTCATGCCTGGCATCGAACGGCTTACGATCGCGTCTCTGGTCCCTACATGTCATGGAAGGAAACTTTTCCTGCGTGGGAGCACAAATCGAGGCAGATGCTTGTCTATGGGGTGGAGCTGACCAACAATCGGCTCCTCTCAGCGGAAGGGCGGCGTCAGCGTCATTGCGTGGTGCTGTATGCATCTCGCTGCGAGGCGAAGGTTTGTGCCATCTACTCGCTTCGAGCCTTTCATGGTCACGAGGGAGTGATGCTCGATCCTGCAGAGATGTGGCGGCTTACGCTTGAGGTTAACCTCCGAGAGCGGGAAGTCGTTCAGATCCGAGGACGACATAACCGCCGCGCCACGGCGGACGAAATGAAAATCGTTCGCCACTGGGCTGGCACGGCAGGACTGAAAGTCAGCGCCTGGGCGTAACCACTGAGGGCCAGGGAATTCTCCCTGGCCCTCAGTCGGCTATTTGGCCTTCGTGGTGCTGGCAGCAGGTTTACGACCACCACCTGGGCCGCTGGAGGCGAGTCCTCCGCCTTGCTGGGCATCCTGCATACGCTTTTGGGTATCGCGCATCGCTGCAACGTCAATCTCTGCCGTCACGACTTCTTCGCCAACCTTGAGCCCAGACTTGATTTCGATTCCATCGTTCCCGATCTCGCCCAGTTCGACGACACGGGTTTCCGGTTTTTTAGGATCTAGACCCTTTACGCGGACCGTCGACTTTCCGTCTTCGGTCTTAACTGCCTGAGTGGGGACGACCAGGACATCGCTCTTTTCCATAGTGATGAACTCGCAAGTGGCGTTCATCCCGGGGACGATCTTGGCCTTGAAGCCTGGCTTAACCTGGACTCTGACCTTAATCGCTGTAATGTTGGCCTCGGTCTTCGCCGCTGGGTTGATTCGGGTGACTTCACCCGCAAAGGGTACGCCGCGATAGGCGTCGGCAGTGATCTTCACCCTTTGCCCAACCTTCACATTTGAAATGTCAGCTTCGTCAACTGCGCACTCCACAAAGAGTTGAGTGACATCGGAGATCTGGACAAGTGAGGTTCCTTGCGAGAAGGTGCTTGTTCCCGGGGGAATGATCGTGCCTTCTTCGAGATACTTCTGCGTAATGACGCCGTCTCGGGGGGCGACAACGGTTGTGCTGTCTAGCTGAACTTTTGCGTTCTTGAGTGAAACGCGATTTCGAACCTGAGAAGATTCGGCCTGTACAATGTCACTCCTTCGAACGTCGTTCTGAATCAAACTCGATTTTGATCGCATTAGAGCGACCTCTGCGTTTCGAACGTTGCGTTTAGCTTCCTCAAGATTTGTGCGAGCAATGTCCACCTGGACGAGGTCTGCTCTCGCTTGGTCAAGGAGTGCTTTTGTTCGCTCTACGTTTCGTTGCTCCGACCGTAAAGAAACTTCGATCTCGGCTTCGATCGTGTCACGTCGCTGCTGGGCGGTGCTGCGAGCGGTGACGGCTGCCTCAGCCACCGAGCGAGCTCGGTCTACGACGGACTGCGCCACGTAGCCACGAGCAAGAAGGTCTTCTTGCCGCTTCAGGTCAGCCTGGGTGGTTCGCAAGGCAACTTCTGCTTGTCGAAGGTTTCCGTCGACATCCCTGCGGACCTGCGGGGCGGTCACGCGCTCGTAGCGATCTTTCGATGCGATAGCGCCTTCATATCCCGCGTTCGCGGCGGCAAGGGCAGAGCGCGAAACGGCTGGCTGTCGCTCGTATTCAATCTTCGCACGATCGAGTCGGACCTTGGCGGTCGAGACTGCCACCTCTGCGGCCTGAACATCGTTGCGTGATGTCGCCGACTGAAGGGCGAGGTTGCTCTTTGCCTGTGTGGTTCTGGCGATAGCAGAGCGCAGGTCGGCGTTCACCTGGTCATAAAGCGCCTGAGTGTCCTCCGGGTCAATACGAGCGATGAGATCGCCTTTCTTGACAATCGCGCCTTCGTCCACCGCGAGCCGGACGACGATGCCACCCGCCTTACTCTTCACGTCCACCGCAGTGTTCGCGACAACAAGTCCGGTGGCCGAGATCGAACGGATTACCTTGTCCTTCTTGACCTCGGCGTAGCGACACTCAATCTCGGCGGCCTG
>JBBRHU010000276.1:0-4798 GCA_038222255.1 Fimbriimonadales bacterium
GTGATCGGCGAACTAATCAAAGGCACTGAAATCATTCCAGAGATTCTTGAGACCGTAAAAGAAGATGTCACTTTCCGACCCCCACGCGATCTCATCCAGCTCGCGATGGCATCGAATCGCTAGAAGCGCACACAAAAAAGCCCGTGGAGTCAATTGCTCCACGGGCTCTCATTCTTATCCTATCGAACGGAGCCGATTCGTGAGAGTCTTTCCCAGTCGTCTGTCTCCGGAACGTAGGTGACGTACCCGTCAATGAACCCACCAAGAACCGCCATACCGTTGTAACCCTTCAAGTTCAGCGCAGAGTGCGGAACCATGTCTGGGGACTTGCGAAGCGAATCGCACTTCACGATGGCGTGAAGATAAGGATTGAACTTGAAGTTATCCGTACCAACTCGCTGTGATAGTTCTGCGTCTTGGTTCCACATCAGCCGATAGGGTCGGCCCATCGGGTCGATTTTCGGCATGTCAGCCGGAAGCTGCGTCCAGCCTGTTGGGAAGGTGTCGTTCGAAGCGCGATAAATGTTCATCGCGTTCGCAATCTTCAACAGGTCTTGGCTGATACGCCGCTCAAGGTCGTCGTCGTTAGGGCGAAACAATGCCCAGATGTTGACTCCGATAATCAACATGACCAACATGATCACTATGATTTCGGCTAGTGCCGCTCCCCGAAGTCTTCGAACTGCCTTCATTGTTGCTCCAATTGTCTAGATACTGAATCCAGATTTATACAACCTCGCAATCAGCACAGCCCGTGCCATTCACTAGGTTTCATCTAAAATTGTCGCATTGTCGTAGGTGTAAAACGGGTTCGACATCTCGACATATGTGACTTGGTCAAGGGTAACGCCGTTCCAATCGAACATGTAGAACTTCCGACCCTTCCGCTTCATCACCTGCTCCACTAGCTTGCCTCGCCCTTTTGCGCGAGTGTTTGATGGAGGATCAGTGATCGCCCCAATGATATCAAGATCTTCACAAACGCGTGTAGTCTCTCCAGCGTCCTGGATCGCATAGAACAGACTCTTTGCCGGGTCGATGTTGTGGTACTCAAGGTCGACAGAGTGCAAGGAGTCATCGTTCCATTCGACGCCGACTTCTTCAACATACTGGTCAAGAAGCTTCTTCTTAGCAACCCAGTCGATCTTGTCGGCAAGCAGCAACGGGTCCTTTTCAAGTCCATCAAGGATGGACGCCCATTCTCTCAATACCCAGTCCGTCTGCTCCGATTCGCCGGCGTACATCTTGATTGCGGCGTTCAAGTAGATCCGCTGAAGGTCGACCGCTCCAATCGAATTGCCTTCAAGGGTCTGCACGATCCATCGGTATGAAGGGTCGCGACTCACTTGACGGAGGGCGAGCAACGGATGCTCGAGGATGGTTTGGTATGGAATGGCTCGATCTTCGAGCAGCCGAAGCACGATCGATGTTGTTCCAATTTTCAGGGCGTAGGCATACTCGTTTTGATTGCTCTCGCCAAACAGCAAGTGGAGCCGCGTGAAGCCGTTGTAGGTGTAGTAGTGCTCCCATTTCGGGTTGATGAGCGCTCGGTTGAATCGCACCCGCGAGGCGACGGTCTTGATGATGTGGTCAGCTCGCTGGCTTAGCTGGAATTGGATGGTGTCGTCCGGAATGACGTTGTAAATTTGGCTAACCCAAATGTAGTCGATTGGGTTTGCCGCGACTTCCTCATAACTCGGTCGGATTCCTCCGTCAACAAGTCGATGCCCACCCACTCGACCGACGCCCGCGAAGATTTGGCGAGTTACGAGGAAGGGGTAGAAGAGGTGGAGGGCTTCGTCAAACACCTCATTGTCGGCTCGCACAAGGTAGTTCTCATGGCAACCGAAAGTGTGGCCACCGAAGTGGTCGACAGCATTGTTGTAGACCGAAATCTCGTCTTCTAACCCAAGCTCTTTGATGGCACGCACGATCATGCGCTGGCCCGCTCGATCGTTGGCAACGAGGTCTTTTAAGCTTCTGCACTCTGCAGTCGCGTACTCAAGGTGCGAGCCTACTGCGTCGATGTAGAGCCGGGCTCCGTTCATGAGGAACCCACCAGATTCGGCGGGCTCGAACACATCGTCGCGAGCATGGCGGTCGAGGAGACCGATCTTCATTTCGTAGAAGAGGTGGTCCTTGATCAGTTCGACCGCCTGCTCCGGGCGACCGAGTGTCTCGTCCGCAACGAGGCAACCGAACTCGGTCTCAATCCCAAAGATCCTCTCGCCGACCGGGTATTCCATCACCTCTTCTACGTCCGCCATCAGTTTCTCCTTCCGCTTACGCCGCTTGCTCATCTGTCACCGGTAGATAAAGTAGCGTGATCATGCCAGGAATCGTCAGCAGGATCACTGACGCAAAGAACCAAACATAGCCTAAATTGCTCTGAATGATTCCGCTAAGGACGCCAGCGATGGTGATGACGAGCGCGCCGATTCCAGTGCCAATCGCGTAATGCGAAGTCGGGAAGTTGCCCCTACGTGCGATGTGCTGGAGGATAATGAAGTATCCAGCAAACCCAAATCCGTAGCCGAACTGGTCGATGAAGTCGACGAAGTAAATCGCACTGGCATGAGGCTTCGTGATCGCTGCCCAGAGGTAGAGCAGATTCGGCGTGTGCATGACGATCGCTAGTGGCCAAAAGCTCCGCTTGAGACCGCGCTTTGAGACGAACCAACCACCCGCAATTCCACCCAGTACGATTCCGAGCACGCCGACCACACCTTTGATCTGGCCGAGCACTTCGTTGGGAATACCGAGCCCGCCGTTGCTTGGGGAGTCTTTTAGGAACAGCGGCGACATCTTCGACACCATGACTTCGCCAAATCTGTAGAAGAGCAAGAACGAGAGGATCGCGATGATTCCTGACTGTTTGAAGAACGATCCGAAGGCGTCTCCCATCGGAGTGCCGATCACGTTTCGCTTCACGGCAAACCAGAGGATCGTGAAGATCGCACCACAAATCGCGGCCTGTCCAACCTCGGCCATGATGCCGCCGAAGGGGGAGGCAAAGCCAGCGAACGAAGCTTGATCGGGCAAAACCCAGCCTTTGAACTTACCGGCGGCTCCACCCAGCGCGGAGCCAACGACGTGCAATATTGTTTTCCAAAGGCCTGACACCGCAAAGTAGCCAGAGATCCCTACGCCGAGCACGGCGAATGTTCGAATCGTGTTCTTCCTGCGCTCAGCGGGGCTTGAATCGGCCGATGGAACATCCTGAGCTGGGTGGGGCACCGTCCTCAGATTTGCAAAGTAGCCCAAGGCGTAGAGCGCGGCACAAACAAGAGTCGCGATCATCCAGCCTGTTCGCAGGCTCATGTTATAGTTACCCGCGACTTCGTCGGTCAAACCTGTAGCGCTCTGGACTTGATTGGGCTTCATCTTCGCGACGAACCCGTCCTTGTCTGCCTTCAGCTCGCCGGCCGGTAGGGAAGCAAAAGTGATTTGTTTCGATTGCTGCTCGGCGCCGTTGAAGCTCAGGCCACCGTAGATTCCAAGCTTGATCTGCTTGGTATCTGGTCCCACGAGGACCTCGGGTACGAGTGGATTGCCGTCGGAGTCCGAGAGCTTTGCGGCTACGACTTTGAGCGTCGCCTTAGAGCGGAACAAAATCGTGTCGTCTTTCTGGAACGCAAGATACGCTTTGCGAACCGTGACATCAAACGTTGGCGGCTTTGATAGCCAGCCCACGATGAGCACGAGAATGCCGGTGCAAAAGAGACGGCCTAGCCGGTAAAAGGTGGTTTGAATTCCCGCGAAGGCCGCCTGTTGCTCCTTCGGCATGGAAACCAGATAGAAGCCATCCGTAGCCGTGTTACATAGCGCCGAGAACACCGCGGAGACAAAGAGAATCGCAAGGCTGACGTCAAAGGCATTGGCGAGTTGTAACGCGAAAGGCAAGAGAGCAAGCCCAAACACCATTCCGAGTTGAGTGACTAAGATCCATCGTCGCTTGGTGTGCGTGAGGTCGATGAGTGGACCGAGCAGGAGTTGCATGCTCCAAGGGAGGGCAATGATGGATGTCCAGCGTGTGATCGGCTCGTTGGCGACGCCGAGATCCTTAAATATGACCGCCGCGACTTCTTGAACACGCGTGACCGGAATCGCCTGCATGAAGTAGAGCAGGGGAATGAACGCCCATGGATTCAGGCGCGGGCTCGTGGGATTGTCAGAGGTCGTCGCCGCCATATCAGTCCAACAATCTTAGCGGATTATTGTTACCGTTCACCCGGCAAAACGATTCCACGGAGAATAACGCGCTGGGTGGCGAGGAATACAAGCAAGGTTGGCACTGCGGCAAGGGTGAGGGCCGCCATCATCACCGAGCGAGGGGCGTTGTTTTGGAGCTGATACACCCAAACCATGAGGGTCCACATACGCTGGTCTTGTGCTATGAGGAAAGCGTAAATGAACGCGCCATACGCTCCCATGAAGGCGAGAAGAGCGAGGTAGCCGAGGACGGGTTTGCTCATTGGCAAAGCTATCCGAAGCAACATCGTGCTTTCCCGCGCACCATCAAGTTGACCCGCCTCGAAAAGCTCTTGCGGTAGCGAATCGAAAAAGCCCTTGAGCAAGAAGATCATGTATCCCGAGGCTGCACCGGGCAGCACCAGTGCCGCGAAGGTGTTGAGCAGCCCGAGGTCTTTGAGCAACAAGAATGACGGGATCATCGCGACTTCAGCGGGGAATGCCATCGTCGCTAGCAAGAAGATCAATATTTTTCCGCTCGCTTTGATCGGATACCGCGAGAGGGCATACGCGGCGAGTGGGTTCACCACTAGCTGCGTCAAGATCG
>JBBRHU010000277.1:0-4793 GCA_038222255.1 Fimbriimonadales bacterium
CAGCAACGATCCAGTCGCGTCCGCGAGCCCAACGGGCCGTTCGGAAGCTTGAGCCAAGTTCCTTATAAGCTGCAGTAAATGCGCCCTCAGTCCCTTCGTCTTCGTTCCTCGTGATCTCTGATCGCTTTGGAGGAAGCACCGTCTTTCCGCTTCGATCTTTTGGATTGAATTCGATGATTTCGCCGCCAGAGGTCAGCAACAGCGATGTGTTGTCGAGCTCTGTGCCGGACGAAAAACTGGGTGCGCTACGGCTTCGAGCTCCTTGAGTTCGAACCTCAGACGACTTGTCTTCTGGATTCCACCGGTGGACGTGCACATTTCGAATCAGCGTATTGGCCTCTTTCACACGATCGCTTACGAAGAAGAGAAAGTTTCCATCGGGACGCCACACCGGATCGCGGTCAGCGGCACCCTTCTTATAGTCGCCATCGTGGAGAACCTCCCCACCCGGTTTCAAGATGACAACTTCAGAGCCGTCGGAGGTGTACTCCACCATCGCCAGCATCCCAGCAGAATCCGCCTTGCGAGTGCCCGCTAGGTCACCGCTGTTCTGCTTCAAAAGGTTGAAAGCAAAAACGACGACCGCGAGGAGAAAGAGCATGACCAACGAGCGCGTGATCATCTTTCGCAAGATCTTCGGCTGGACAGTTGATGGAGGCGTACCTGGTTCAGACATAGGGTTCTCTGGAGTTAACGACGGCAATGATCAAAAAGTGCCCTCGTCTAAAAGGCTATCTCCTGCCTTCAATCGAGCGCCATTCGCGAAGTCTCGCCCGCTTATTCTCTTTTTACCTTCAGGCTGGACTTCGATCCAAGCGAGCGAGCCTTCTGCGTACGCGACAACCAGTTCTGGGGAAGTCCGAATGACTGTTCCAGGAACCCCAGGCTCTTCGCGCTTAGAGAGTAGGTGGAGCTTCACGTTCCCTCGGTTCGTCTTCGACCGGACTCCCGGGTTTGGAGTAAATGCCCGATAACGGTTGAGTGCAGTGGTTGCCGTCTCGTCGAATTTGAGATCTGATTCGGCACGGTCAACTTTCGGTGCTGTACTTGCGAGCGAGGAGTCTTGGGGAAAGCTCTCGTAGTCGCCGAGAACAATTTTTGGCATCCACTCGGCAGCCATTGCCGCAGCAATTACCGCAAGTCTGTCCTGAAGGTCTCCGTAGGTTTCCTCGTCACGGATTGCTAGGCGCTCTATGTGGATGATGTCGCCCGTGTCCATTCCCTTGTCCATCTGCATGAGCGTAACGCCGGTGATGGTCTCGCCCTGTTCGATGCTTCGCTGGATAGGTGCTGCGCCGCGATACTTTGGAAGGATGGAGCCGTGGAGATTGATTCCACCTCGACTTGCCGAATCGAGAACAGCTTGTGAAAGGATCTGGCCGTAGCTCGCCACGACGAGCGCATCAAGATTCAGCGACCTTAGAAGTTCAAGGAACTCTGGCGCCCTCGCCTTCTCGGGGCTTTCACACGGAATACCAAGTTCTTGAGCAAGCTGTTTGGCAGGCGTCGGCTGCGGCCGCATGCTTCGCCCCGTTGGACGGTCGGGTTGAGTAACCACTAAAACAAGGCTGCCTGCCAGCGCCTTGATCGCTGGCAGCGCAAACGAACCTGTCCCGAAAAAAGCGAGCCGCATTGACCATTAGTATGGCAATTTACTTCAGCTCAAGGTCGGTGAACGGGATCGTAGATGAGCCGATCAGCGGTGAGCGTCCATTCCATCTTTCGATCGCAAGTCGCTGGAGTTCAAGCTTCTTGAGTTGCAACACCTTGTCTCCCTGCATCGCCATCAAACGGTTCAGGTCGGCCTCCTTACGAGCATTGGTCAAAGTGGTTTGCGCGTCGATCCGCGCTCGTTCAAGCCCAACCTTGGCCAATTCAAACGCGTTTTTCATCGAGATACGCTCTTCGACTTTTCCTCGCACTTGCTGGTTCGGATAGACCTCTCCCACAAAGATGTCATCGACAGTGATTCCCCACTCACCCAAAATCGGAGCAATGACCTTCTTGACATCTGTGCCGAGCGTTGCCCGGTCTTTGCTGGTGAGATCGAAGATCGACTTAGAACCGCTCACAACGTTAACTGCGTAAATCGTCGTCCAACGGATGAAGTCTTTTTGAATTTCCGGGAGTGAATCATCTCCAAAGTTCTCGAAGCACTTTCGAACATCGGCCGGCTCGACGTGATAACTCACCGTCATATCGATGGGGAGATTGCTTCCCTCAACTGTGCTCGCCGAAATGCTATCGTCGCCAGTCCGCTCACCCTCGTGAGAGGTCTTGGTGTAAGTCGCACTTCGCACACTCGTCGGGTAGATGATGAGGTGATCACGCAAACCGACGAAGACCACTTGGGGCTTCATAATTTGCTCTGAAATCCCACTAGAGGCATTGAATTTCACTCCGACACTGGCCGGGGGGATCTCCTTAAAACAGCCCGCAGAGAGAATCGATGCGAGTGCGAACGGCAAAATCATCCATGTCTTGTTTTTCATTTTCGACCTCCTCGGTTCGGCTGGGGCACGGGGGCAGTTCGAGATTGAGCTTCCAGTTGAGAGAGCGTTTCCGGAGAAATGAACACCGACTGCCCCGCCTTCGGACTGATCAGCGGTAACGCGCCGTCCCACTTTTCGAGCGCCTTTTCTGCGGCCTCTAACTTCAGCAGGTCGATTGATCGATCTTTCGCTTGGGCTGCGCTCATCGCCGTTGCCTGCTGATTCGCTTCACCCTTGACCGTCGAAATCTGCCGCTCAATTTCTGCGATATCTCGCTTCAGTCGGCTGATCTCGAGTTCCACGTAGCTGTTCACTCGGCTTGTGATTTTCGACTGAAATTCTTGTGTCGGGTAGCAAGTCGCGAGCATCGCCTGCTCAATGGTGATTCCCGCAGGTTTCAGCCGTTCCCTCAGTTCTTCTGTGATCTTCTTAGAAGCCTCAAACCGCTTTGGTCCCATCAGAGAGAACAGGTCGTATTGGGTACCGACTCCATTCGCAGCCTCCTTGACAGCTCGCCGGATGTAAGTCGACTGGATGTCTTCGATCGGTCGGGCACCGAATTCGTTGAAAACGCGGATCACGTCCTCTGGCTTAACGCGGTAGATCACCGAGACATCGAACTCGGTGTTGGCATTGTCGTTCGTCGTGATCAAGATCGGGTCGGCGGCTCGCACTTCTCCAGCATTAGGATCCTTCGTGTAGACTGCGTTCTGCAATCTCGTCGGATACAGATACATTCTCTGCCTCCAACCTATAAAGATCGCCTTTGGTTTGTAGACTTCGTTCAGCAGTCCACGCGAGGCATCGTAGATGACGCCGACGTGGCCAGCGGGAATCCAACTGGTTCTAGACCACACAAATCCTGTCCCGAGCGCGCCGAGGACGAGGATGCCCACCGTCCATTTGAGGACGGTTTTGAACTTAAGGTTTTTCATGGATATTCGGTTCTTCGATCTCGTGCGTAGCCCACTTTTGAAGCTCTACCGCGGCCGCTTCGCGCAAATGTTTTTCTTCAGTTTCTCGCTCTTCGTCTCGCCTCTTCCAGGCCTGGATCGAACGCTTGAGTCTTGCCCACTGCGGACGGAAGGGGAGGTACGCGATGGCTCCGATTCCTAAGATCAACACCGCTAGAGTGAGGGCAGACTCAACGGCGGGACCCATCTGCCTCCTGGCGCTTCATCAAGTCCGTTTGCTGGGCAGAGTTTCGGCTAGTTTGCGCGAAGCGTTCGAACTGTCTGATCATGGTTTCGGCGTGGTAATTCACATTTCCAGCCCATTTGTATCTTATTAGAATTTGATCATTCCGGTTTCTCGTTCCGCCGCATCTTTATGCATTCTTGATTCCCTGCTGGAACCTGATATCACAAGCCCGCGTCAATCATTGCCGTGAATGAGGAATCCATCGAGTCGAGGATCGTGTCCCTTGTCGCTCGCCGAGTTCCGCAGGCGACGGTCGTTCGTACGTGGCCCTTGTACGGCGGAATCTCGGCAAGTTCGGTCGCTTTCGAATTGCAGATCGCCGGGCGGTCCGAGGTCTTCATCGCTCGACTACCAGGTGATTGGAGCTACGAGAACAACGAGGATTGTGCTGGGACTCTATTTCGGCTGTTGCAGGGACTCCAGTCGTTGTCCGTGAAATCGCCTGAACCCGTTTGGCTTGAGGAGGGTCCACGCCCTCTTTTAGTGATGCGTTACATCTCGGGCAAACCTGAGTTGCAGCCCACGGACCTGGAATCCTTTGTCAATCAGTACGCCGACCAACTCGTCGCGATTCACCAGATCGACTATCTTCGACTCGGTATGGTAGCAGCCCTAACGAAGACCACCGGTTTTGACGAACAATCTGCGATGAACGGGCCGTTGCGAGAGTCAGAGATTCGATCTGCGCTCGACTCGCACCAGCCCATCCTAAACCAACCGGTGCTCCGCCACGGCGACCTGTGGCCCGGCAACTTGCTTTGGAGCGATGGCCAGCTCGTTGGAGTGATCGACTGGGAAGAGTGCATCGTGGGCGAACCGCTCGCGGATCTCGCGATTTGCCGGCTTGATCTTCTCTTCTTGTTTGGATGGGAGTCCGTCGATGCATTTACACGCCGATACCTGTCAGCCTCTGGGGTTGATTCAACATGGCTGTGGTGGTGGGACCTACGGGCAAGCCTCCGACCAGTCGGCCAGATCTCCGCGTGGGCAACCTCCTACCCTCCCCTCGGCAGACCCGACGTGACCGAACAATCCATGACCCAAGCACATAGCTCGTTCGTGACAAATGCCCTTGCTCGGCCTTGATGATGCAGTTTGTTA
>JBBRHU010000278.1:0-4792 GCA_038222255.1 Fimbriimonadales bacterium
GAATCATGGCGATTGTCCGCTGCCGAAGCCGATCCATATTGAGGAGCATCATCCACAGTAACAGTGGGACGAAGATTAGGATGAGCATCTTCGAAAGCAATCCGCTCGCAAGCCCCAGAAACCCACTCAGGAAAGATTGGATCGACTTGTTGATTTGAGCCTTCTGTGGCTCAATGTATTGCGTAAAAATTGCGCGCTTGGTGGTCGGAAGATTAAAGCGCTCTAGAGTTGGGCGATATTGCTCAAGTGCTCGATCGATCGGGTCGCTGGCACTCTCTTGAACCTGAACGACCGGATTCCACCTCTGGAAGAAGTTGGAGTTCGTATCCATTTGGGCGACGGTTGCGGTGAGTTCCTCAGCCTTTGTCTTCAAACTGCTGAGTTGCCCCGTCATGACCGGCGCGAGCCAAATTCCCAGGACGACCATGAAGCCCAAAAGCATCATAACGATCGAACCGACGGCCAGGCCCTTGGGCCAGCCTCTCACTCTGAGCTTGCGAACGAGAGGCTCAAGGAGCGCGCTAAGAATTAGCGCGACGATGAAAGGCAGGAGGACGCCACGCACCATCCAAAGGAAGGCGAGGGCAAAGACCACGAGGACCGCCCACAGAAGAATCCTCCAACCTTGCATTGAAGAGTCTTAGACCCCGAGTTGTTCCTCGGCTTCGGTAGCAGCACGCTTCGTTCGCTGCTCCGTCACCCAAGAATCGGCCTTACCCTTAAGGTCCTTCACCTTGTCACCAAGGTCTTGTCGAAGTTCCTCTCCAGCTTTTGGTGCGAATAGCATTCCTGCAGCCACACCGATGATCGCTCCAAGACCAACTCCTGCGAGAAGGTAGAGCGCTGCATTTGTATCGTTGTTTGAGTTGCTCATTTGGTTCATTTCTCCTAAATTCATTTTACGCCGCTAGACTTCAATCCGATGCTGATTACCTATCGGAAAGTCACAACTCTACAGATTTGCTAGCTGACTGTCGCTTCTTTGACTTTGGGGGTTCGGCGGTGCCCATAATGTGCTAACGCGTTTCGACGCATCCGGAGAAATCGAACCGATGATGACCTTACACGGCGTGGACGTTTACATCCGCCACCCAGAAATTCCCGACATTCCCAAGGAGCACGGAACCTTCGCGCTTATTTTCATTTCCATGCGAGGAACTCGCGTGACGTTGCCGCTCCCCCCTGGCACCGAACTCGTCGACTGGCTACAGTGCCGCTACTTCAGCGAGACAGAAGTCACGGACCAACAAGTCGATGAGCTCGTCAGCACCCTCACGGGTCTTGGCTGGCAGTGGACGAAGTGCCAAAAGCTCTTCATGATCGACGGCGTGAACGCCTTCTCACAACCCTACTAATCCAAAACACAAAACAACATGGCACACAAAGTTTGTTTGATTCGTGGGGATGGAACTGGCCCCGAAATCGTCAGCGCAGTTGAAACAATTTTCAACGCCGCAAAGGTCAACATCGACTGGATTGAAGTTGAAGCTGGTCTCAAGTGCGTCGAAGCTGGCAAGCCCATCGTCCCTGATGAGACGATCGCAAAGATCCGCGAGATCGGCGTTGGACTCAAAGCCCCAATGACGACTCCCATCGGAAAGGGATCCGTTTCCCCCAACGTCACTCTTCGAAAGAAGCTTGAGCTCTACGCTTGCGTACGACCGGTCCGATCACTTCCTGGTGTTCCGACTCCGTTCACCAACCTCGACATCGTCATCTTCCGTGAGAACACCGAAGACCCCTATGCCCAGATCGAATACATGTCAACCGAGCATGTCGCTCAGAGCGTGAAGATCATCAGCGACTCAGGATGCGAGCGGATCATTCGCGCAGCATTTGAGTACGCCCGAAAGAACGGCCGCAAGAAGGTTGTTGGAGTCCACAAGGCCAACATCATGAAGATTGCTGACGGCCTCTTTCTCAAGGTGTTTAACCAAGTTCGCTTGGAATACCCAGAGATCGAATCCTGGGACAACATCGTGGATAACCAGTGCATGCAGTTGGTTACCAAGTGGAATCTTTACGACGTTCTTGTCACCCTGAACCTTTACGGCGACATTGTCAGCGACCTTGCCGCTGGAATGATGGGTGGTCTCGGTGTTGCACCTGGAGCCAACTTTGGCCGAGAGTGCGCACTATTCGAAGCCGTCCACGGTTCCGCGCCCAAGTACACCGGCATGAACAAAGTCAACCCGACCGCGCTGTTGCTCTCTGGAACCCTGATGCTCGACCACCTCGGCGAGCACGATGCTCGAAAGAACATCGAAGGTGCCCTTGAAGCAACCCTGAGGAAGGGAGTCAAAACTTACGACCTCGGTGGCACTGCCACCACAAGCGGCTTTGCAGAAGCCGTCGCCTCCGAGCTCAAAGGCTAAGCTCTCCGCTCAACTCCCTCCGACGCTTGTCGGAGGGAGTTTTTGTGTCTTGGTATATCGACTTTCAATTTGCGATCTATCAAAGGGCTTTATTGTGATTTTCGGACGGCGGATCCATCCCTGCCAACCCTAATCACCCAAAGTTGGTCGGGGCTGCATAACCTCTCCACGTTCGATCCAGTCCCCACTCGCCTCTGAATCTGCACTGCCATGCGCTCAAATCTCAAAGCACGCTCTGGCACGGATCATGCCTGATACATTGACGAGGAGCTACAAACCATGAAACCCTTCCCACGAATAACCGCCATCGCCACCACAGCTTTGATGTCTGTCGCGTTCGCCCAGGCTCCGTCGCTTAACATCTCAAAGTCGGTAGTCATTATTGGTAGCAGTCCGGCCAACGTCTCGGCTACGTACAACGAGAGCGTGTACATCGCAAATTTGAGTTTGACAAATCCCGAAGACGTGTTCAATATTCCTTCCTCGGAGGTCGGGCTCAACGCCTCATTGGCACCTGACGGTCGCACGGTCGTCGTAGCCTCCAGCGACGTCAACACACAACTCAGCCACGTCCGGCGAATCTCCATCAATGGAGGCGCGGTGCTCTCGCACACAACCCTTGATGCAAACGCCTCCGACCTCGGATTCACGAACGACTCGCGCTGGGTCACCTACGTCTTTCCAAATTCGTCGGGCACAGACATCTACATGGCACCAGTCTCCGGCGGCGCGAGTCAGCGGTTGACGCTGGGCGGCAACGTCTCAGACCTCGCTACGCCCATCATCGCAGACAACCGGCTGTATTACACCGACGTGAATGGCGTCGTCCGCTCGGAAGAGTTTCTCACCCACAGACGCCCGCGGGTATTCCCGATCAACACCTTCACGTTTACCGTTTCTCCGAGCGGCGACACGATTTTCTATCCGGTTTCGGATCCAGTTACCGGCATCAAAGCGATTGATTCGCTCGACACGTACAATGGATTCCACGATCATTTCGTTCTGGACGATCAGGCGATAATCCCGAACTACAGCCTCGCCGTCTCACAGAACGAGCACTTCCTGTACTTTACAAAGGCCAAGCACGGCCCTCATGGCACGGGCACCAGAGTCGCCGAGCGCCTTAACATCGATACTGGCGCCTTCTCCTATCCGACGACCGGCATCACGCAGATCGGCGAGTTTATCACGACAGGCGTCAACCCGAACCAGTAACCGTTCGACGACGTTGAAGTCACCAAATTCCCGATTTTGCTTTGACCGAATCGGGAATTTCAGAGCCGGATTTGAACCCGAACTTTGACAAACTTCACGATTCCAGCAATTGATAGCTTCTCAAGGTTCGTCAGTTGAGTTGAGTCAAGCGATTGTCGGCATTGGAGGGTACGAACTGATTTCAATCAATGAGACCAACCGAGTTCTCGAGCGGATCTCGACCGCCGGACGCAGGATCAAACTAGCTAGCGAACACACAAAAGGCCTACTTATCCTTGTCAGTCCTTCTTCTCGGCACGGTCGCATTAAATGACGGAACTGATGCCATCGCCGAAATCCTCCTGAGGCAGAAGCCCAAAGAAAAAGTTCCGGAGGGGGGAGGCCGGTAAACTCTGACCTAACACATGAAGATACTCGTGCCCATCAAGCGCGTGGTCGATCCGTACGCAAAGGTGCGTCCGATGTCCGATGGCAGTGGCATTGACACCTCCGGCGAAAAATTCGCGATCAACCCATTTGACGAAATCGCAGTCGAAGAAGCCGTTCGGCTCAAGGAAGCGCACGGCGGCGAGATTGTCGTTGTCACCATCGGCGGTAGCGAGTGTGAAGAGCAGCTTGGAAAAGCCCTTGCGATGGGTGCAGACCGAGCTATCCTGCTGGAATCTGATGCGGTTTGGGATTCGCCTTCCATCGCGAAGGAGCTTGAGCTTATTGCCAAGGAGCTCCAGCCTGACCTCATCTTGATGGGTAAGCAGGCAACGGACGATGACAATAACCAAGCCGGACAGATGCTTGCCGCAAGGCTCAATTGGCCGCAGGCAACGTTTGCATCAAAGATCCTCGTCTCTGGCACTACCGTCACAGTTACACGAGAAACCGACACCGGCGAAGAAACCCTTGAGATGTCGACCCCGTGCCTCATCACGACCGATCTTCGACTTAATGAGCCGCGCTATGTTGCTCTCCCTGGGATCATCAAAGCTCGAAGCAAGCCTCGCGATCGACGCGTGGCCGCGACGACTCCGAATCTCAAAACGAAGACAACGAGCGTTGCCGCTCCGCCGAGTCGCGCCGCCGGGGTCAAAGTATCAAACGTCGACGAGCTCGTCGCTGCTCTGAAAGCAAAAGGAGTCCAATAATGTCGAAGTTGCTCGCAATCGCGTTTGCGTCTTCCGAAGCAGAATCCATCGCTGGATTTGCTC
>JBBRHU010000279.1:0-4791 GCA_038222255.1 Fimbriimonadales bacterium
CTGGTGACTAGTTTTAAGCGACGATGTCATGTCGTCAAAGGCAGTTTGTAAAATCCCGATCTCGTCTTGGCGAGCTGAATGAAACGCGGCAGGATAGATACCTCGGCGAAGTTCCTGCGCAGCACTGACTAGGCTGTAGATTGGATTTGCAAGGTGGTGTGCGAGTCCCGTTCCGACGGCAACTGAAAGGGCAAGTCCGACGCAGAACAGAATGATCAAACCCTGCTGCAGCGGCACAAAAGGTGCGACCGCTACGCTTTCGGGCAACAGCGCGAGGAACCTAGTGTCACCATCGGAGGTCAGCTCTCCCGTGCTTCCGACCCACGTTTGCGATCCAATGGTCGTTCGTACAAAGCCAACTTGGTTGAGCACCTCACCGCCAACGTTAGCGGTCGAGGCAAGCGGCCCGTGCGAGTCGTAGATCACGACATTTCGCTCTGCGACGCGGTTTAAAGAAGTAAGGTGGCGAGAAGTGACAGTCTCGCCAGAGATGATCATCGCCTGGACAAATTGCCCCAGCACAATCGGCTGCACGGCGACTACTGCGAGGACCCGGTAATGCTTGAGGATGCCCTTCCACGGCTTTCTGCCTGCAGCTTGAAGCACCCCTGGATTGGTGCTGAGGTCTACACCAGGCCCAAAAGGTGCGGAAGTTGACCTCGCTTTGACAATACCGTCAGGGTCTGTCATGACCAACCATCCACCGTCTGTCTTTGTCACTAGTTCATTCAGATGGTCTTCGATTGTCTTGCGGTCTGCTTGATAAACGTTGTTTGTTCCTGGTCGGTCGGCAAGGAGTCCAGCGATCGTGGCACGCTCGTCTTCGATCTGACGAAACGACCTGACCACAGCCTCGCTCGTTCGCGCGGCCTCAGACCTCGCGGTTGCTTCGATCTGGGACCGAACGATCAGGCTAAGACAGACCATTACGCCACCGATGGCGAACACCACCAATGCGGTTGTAGACAGAAGCACGCGAATTCGAAGCGAGAAGAGTGGATTCATTTTCGCGCGAGTGCGACCGAAACAGTTGTGTCGCCGCCCTTGATGTCGGTGGCAATCTTCGCAACCTTGCCTGACTCGTGCCAAGCTTCAAGCGAATAGCTACCGGGCTTGACATTGGAAAGGGTGTACCGTCCGTTCTTATCCGTCATCGTGTAGTGGCGGCTCTTGACCACCATGACGAATGCGCTCATTTCCGAGTGCATGTTGCAGAGGATCGAGACGAGTCCTGGCTTGTCAAAAGTGACGGTCTTGGTTTGTCCTTTGGGATACATGCCGAGGTCAAACTTCTTCGCATTGTAGTCGGCAAAGACGTTGTGGAAGAAGTCGTCCTTGTTTGGAAAGTCGATCGTGCTACCAGCGGGTACTACCAAAACATGGGGGGTGAACTTCTTGTTTTTCTGGTCAATCGTCGCCTTGATCGGCGCGGCGGAACCATCTCCGACCAGCCAAACGACCGCGTCGGACACCGGCCGTCCCCGATCTGTGACGACGCCCGAGACCGACCCGAGTTGCAATGTGAGAATGAGTGGAATAAGTGCCATCTGGTCTCCTTTAGAATCTAAACGTGCGGTTCAGGGCGAGGGACCAACCTTGGCCCAGGAAGATGCGGTTCATATCTGGCCCGAAGGAATAGTTCACAAAGAGCAGAAAATCGAAAGGGAGTCGAGCCTTCGCACCGACCGTCCATCCGATGACACTCCCGGTTGGAATACCTTGGCTCTTCATCGCTTCTGCACGGGCCACTAAGCTAAGGTTTGCCGCGCCTGGAAATCGGTAAGTGCCATCAACGTAGAACCCCTGCGCCTTCCGCGTAGGGCTGAGATAGTTGCGATACTCAGCTCGGAAGATCCAGTGGCCAAAAGTGAGCCTGGCGTCTGTTGCAAGCATCTGTTCATTTTTGCCGAGCTTCGAAACATCCATGAACGCCGAAGCTCCCAAGATCAGACCGTCTTTGAACCAAGTCCACCTTACGTTAGCACGGTCGAGATTTGTGGGGAAGAACTTGTTGGCATCAAAATTCGAACTGGTCAGGGATGCTTTGATTGAGTGACTACCAATGTCGTAAGCCACCTCGGTGCCTGCGCTCGTTCGTTCGCTTAACTTTCTACCCGCGTAGTTTGAAGATTGAGTGAGCGGCAAGAAATTGAAGCCCGAATACCATTGATCGTCCCAATTCGCTTGGCCAATCGCAGGGATGAAACGTCCAAGTTTCCAAGAGAACTTCTCATCTTTGAATGCGATGTGGGATTCATCGAGGTCAGTCCAGCCACAGAATCCGTAAACCCAGCTCGATCCCTTCAGCTCCCACTTTCCGAATTCAACAATCGCCCCGTATCGGGTGAAGCGATCTCTAGTTTTGATCTGTGCGCCAAATCGTCCATTGATCGTCAGCTGCTCGATGAAACCGGAAACTTTGGGTTCCTCGGCTCTTACCAGAGTTGTACAACCGACGAGCGATGTCGCTAGGATTGCTCGCCAAGTATTCATTAATGTTTACTCGGCAATATTGCTGGAGTTCTGCACTCTTACGAGCTATGAATTCATCTGGACAGCCCCTGGACTCATGTGTGTGCTTACAGGCGTGAGCAACTCAGATCACCGATTGGATCATCTTCGGGGTCCTTCAACGACTAGAAGGGGACGTCAAGCCCAGAAAATTGACCCCGTGCGAACAGCCCCGATCCGTTATCATCCTAAGTGTGATAGTTCTGGCACTTCTGCAATCTCCGACCGTACTCAATCGGGCGCATGCGCACAACGATTACGTTCATCAGCGACCGCTCTTCGAAGCGCTCGAAAATGGATTTGCTAGTGTTGAGGCAGACGTCTACCTTGAAGGTGGCAAGCTCTTGGTTGCCCACGACCGAAAAGACATCAAGGCCGAACGATCACTTGAGGCCCTTTACCTGGCTCCGCTGGCAACAAGAATCAAGACGAACGGTGGTTGGGTTTATCCTAAGTCCCCGGCCCTGTTTTGGGTTCTCATCGATGTGAAAGAGAAGGGACCAGAAGTGTACGCTGAGCTCAAGAAAGAACTCGCCATCCACCCAGAACTCGCTTGGTCAAAAGAGCGTCAAGCAGTTCGGTTTGTGATTAGCGGCGAGCGACCGATTGAGCAGATGATCCCTGATGCCGGCATGTTTGCGGGACTCGACGGCCGACTAACGGAAATGGACCGAGGCTTCACATCGGAGTTCATGCCCTGGGTGAGCGAGTCCTGGACTTCACACTTCAAGTGGCTCGGCAAGGACGTAATGCCGAGCGATCAAGCGGAGAAGCTCAGGGCTACTGTCGCACGAATTCACGCACAGGGCCGAAAAGTGAGATTCTGGGGTGCGCTCGATAATGAGAACTTCTGGAAAACCCAGTGGGAAGCGGGCATCGACTTCTTGAACATCGATCGACTACCCCGCTTCCGCACTTGGGCTCTCAAACAGAAGTGACCGCTTCCGCTTGAGATCCGGGTGGAAGGGTTAGGCGGAGAGCACCCCAGCAGAGTCCGTGCTCTGACTTCCGCCTACTGTCACGGTCACCTGAAGCAGCCCAGCCACAGTCTGTGTGGTGAGCGTATATCCGGTGTTCGGAACCAATCCAGTGACAAAGAACTTCGTCGTTCCGGCTGGAACAGTGAAGCTCAAGCTCGTCACCGAATCATACATGTTCTTCTTGAACATGACCGCCGTCGTCCCGATGACTGCACCCTCAAATGCTGTGCCTCCACTCGACTGGATTGTTAGTGTGGAAGCCTTTGTTCCCCCTGCATCCACTCCCTGAAGGACGTTCAGGAATCGGATATCAGAAGGTTTAGAGAGATCTTCTGCACAGAATCTGAACTTCATTGGATCATTTGCGGCGGGCTGGTTATCGAGAGCCTCCTTCGGCGTCGATGTCAACGTCGCGCCGATGGGCAGGAGGGTATCTATAACAAGCTTCTGCCCCGAGGAAGTCGTCATCGTTGCACTGTTGCCCGAAACCGTTGCCTGGGCTGAGGTGTTGAGCCAGTACCTGGTGAAGAGTCCAGCCGATTTGTGCGTTGCTCGGTCGTAAGTGACTACCACGTCCGGCTTCAGGTAAATCGAAGATCGACTTGCATGGGTGATCTCGTTCGCCCCTGGCACAGATGGATTGTTGTAGGTCTTCGTGCTATCGCTTTGGGTGTAGGTATAGCCTGGACCGAAGCTCACCGAAACCGCCATCGGATCTTCCTTGGAGTTGTAGGCAAACTGCGACCCACGATCGAGGTTGTCTTGCCAGAAGCTCGTATTTGTGGTTCCGAGGTTCTGAATCGCCAGCGTGTTTTGATAATCTGAACACGCAACCTTCGATCCGTACCCAGTGAACGGCTTCGTGAGCCACTCTCCTCCTCGCCAGAAACCAATTGCATTCGCGTCCGAGTACTGGTGGTCGACTGAATTCCAGCTCGACTTCCAGACGAACCAGGACGCATCTGCTCCCCAACTAGATCGCGACGACACCAGGTCAATGCCTGGCGAGTAGAAATCTGTAGCTAGCGATGGTCGAGGATCAACTGCGCTGTTGAAGTCAGGATCAACGGCCAGGAAGTACATGATCGGGAACGATGGGCTTGCGCCTGCCATCGTGCCCTGGATTCGGTTGATGAGATAGTTCTTGTTGCCCGGAGCAAGGTTGTCGATCATCCAACGCAACTTTGCATAGCGCCCCGTATCGCCGGACATTCTAGCGAAGAGCGCCATCGGTCCAAGAATTCGAATGTTGTCGACATTCTCATAGCTCGCTGAGTCTGCAAATTGGTAGGGCAGATTC
>JBBRHU010000280.1:0-4781 GCA_038222255.1 Fimbriimonadales bacterium
TACTCGATTGCGGTGGGGATATCGAACAGCCCGTGGGCATTGAACGCTGCGGAGGCGAAATACCATCCGATCTTGTCGTTCAGTCGAATCGCCTCTTTCGCTGACTTCAGGCCGTCTGCGAACTGTTGATCTAGCCGTTGAAAGTGGCTCGTTGCTGCCCAATATTGGTCGTTCGTGGGCGCGAGTTTGATCGCTTCCTTGATCAGCAACATCGCTTCGTGGTGTTGACCGGCCGCAGACTTTGCGTCGGCATCTGCTTTGAACCGAGCGGCAGCGTCCTGCGTAGCGACGATTCCCGCTGCGGCAAGCAAGATTGCTGAGGTCAGCATAAATCGAATTCTACCGCTCCGTTCAGAGAGCGCCAGAACGGGTACAGCAGGAATCTTGCAACTCGGGATATTCTGGCTCGGTCTCATGTATAGTGAGCAAATGTCCCAATGGACTCAGGACCAAGTTCTAGCGCTTGCGCCCGACGCTTCGGCTACCGGTCCTGCGCGCGAGCTTTCCAGCGAGGCTAAATGGGTGTCCGCCGGCACCAACGCGAATGCAGCATGGGGCGAGGCTAAGGGGAGCGGACAAAAACCGTATCAGACGGCGATTGACCTGCGAGAAGTTGCTTTCAAGTGTTCATGTCCCAGCCGAAAGATCCCCTGCAAGCACTCTCTTGGGCTCTTTCTGCGCCTAGCTAAGGGGGAATTGCCGACCGAGACTCCACCTGCCTGGGTCACAGAGTGGCTCGACAGGCGAGCCGAGCGGGTTGAGCGACCGGAGAAGAAAGAGTTAGAAGCGAAGCCCGTCACCGCAGAAGCCGGCAAACGGGCCGATAAACGCTGGCAGAACATCCTCAATGGCATTGAAGAGCTGGAAGTGTTTTTGATCGACGTCGTTGACCAGGGATTGCTTGCGATGCAGGCAACGCGAACTTGGGACCAGATGGCCGCGCGAATGATCGATGCCCAAGCTCCCGGCTTAGCGCGACGAGTGCGAGAGATCGGGAATAAGATCGGCGTGGGAGCCGAGTGGGCCGTCACGGTGACTCGATTGATCGGCAACATTGCATTACTTTGCGAAGCCGCAAAGCGAATTGACAGTCTCGCCGAACCGATGCGGGTAGATATCCGCACCGCACTCGGCATCAGCTTCCGAAAAGAAGACCTCGGTGCAGCCGAAGAGAGCGACATCTGGGACGTTGTCGGGCAGTGTACGGAACAGGAACTCAAGGTGACGATTTGCCGCACGTGGCTCCGGAGCCGAACACTGAATGTTTGGCGAATTCACCTCGCGTTCTCCGCTGGTTTGCAACCTTTCGATCTTGTCCTGCCGTCAGGCGTGGGCCTTGCAATCCGAGGCAGAACCTTTCCCAGTAACTGTCCTTTTCGACTTCAGGTCGATGAGCACGAGGTAATCCCTTTTCAGGCCGAGGCAACCGGAACCATCCAAGAAGCGCTAGAGTATGCGGCTGAGGTGTGGTCCGCTAACCCTTGGGTCGACGTCACTCCGATGTTCCTCTCGCAGGCTCAGTTATCGAAGGACGGAGGAGTATGGTCGGTGATTGACTCTGAAAAAAGGGCCGTCCCGTTAGGACGACAGGATCCACTTTCGCTCCTCGCACGGAATGGAAACGTTCCTTCGACACTCTTCGGTGAGTGGAACGGCTCCGAGTTTAGGCTCTGTGGGGCGTGGGGCACGTGGGGATATTTCAAGCCATGAAAGCGCTTCAAGATTTGTCGAATGTCTTTCAAATCGGCGTCTTGCGTGCCGGCGGAACCTATGAACGTTCGATAGGGGAATTTGCGACGACATCCTCCGCGAAGGATGTGATGGTGCAAGCCGGCGCTCTCGACTTGATGGCGAGAGCAGGCGCAAACTCTGGCCCAGCCTCGCAACCCATATCACCGCCAGAAGCCATTGACTCCAATGTGTCAACGGCCGGCAACTTGATCCATCGGGTGCTGAAAGCGAACTACAAACATGTCCTTCGTGAGTGGGCGATTGCTGCGGACAAAGCCGGACAGGTCGCTCCCTATGACTGCCTTCTAGATCTCCTCCCGCTTGCGAAAAATGAACCCGCTGTTCGAAACATATTAGGAACACGCGGCCGCTGGCTTGCACAGCTGTCCGGAATCACCCTCGACGGAGCCCTACACCCGTGGGAGGTTTTGCGAAACGAGGATCCCAGTAGGTTACGCGCAGCACTTGACGAAGAATGGGACACCCTCGACTGGAAAGAGCGGCAAATGGCAACCGCGCTCATCGCGGCGAGTCCCACGTCCGCAGACGAACCCGCTCTCGTCCGGAGTTCGGTGGACAAGCGACGAGAAATCCGCGCCTTGGCTGTGGAAGGGCTCCTCAGACTTCCAAAATCACAGTACGCGCTCGAGCTACTCCGACTGTGTAACCAATGCCTCAGCGTCGATAAGAAGCTCCTCGGCTCAAAGCTCATCGTCTTGCCCCCCTCCGTCGAGGAACTTCCGAAGGACCTTCCTGCTGCTCGAAAGATCGCTGAGAGAGGTGAAAGAGACTCCGCCCTGCAGAGTGTGATCGGGAACATCCCAGTTCAAAGGCTGATTGCAGAACTCGGCACTTCGTTTGAACAGTTCATAAAGCTAGCGAAAAAGACGGAATACGCCGGAGCAATTCTCGATGGACTTAAAGATTCGCTTTTCCTTCAACACCCCGATCAAGATCATATTGACCAGTTCGTGCAGCTCACCGAAGACGACAAAAGCATTTCTCCTTTCCTTCGATATGGGATCAACCACGTGTCCCTCCCAATCTTCGAGCACTACATGACCTTCGCGCTTCCGAGAAATGAAGTCGCAGCGTGTCGCCTTGTAGATCGGAACGAGGTGTTCTCCCTCAAGTTCTCGAAGTTGGTGTACGACTGCGCGATAAGCGATGCAACGTACATCCAACCGAAAGATTACGCTCCACGGCTCGACTTCGGGATCCTGCCGATGATTCAAGAGCCCTTGGCAGACTACGAGAGCGAGATCCGGCGACACGTGGTCATCCGGATTCTCGAACTCCGTCAACAACTTCTTCAATCAACAAAAACGCCATGAGCCAATCCCTAATCAGAGAACACGCCGAACACGCCTTTGCCACCGAGCTCGACGCCCTGGCAAAGACCGATGATCGGACACGCCCGCCGCAATGGAAACTCTCACCCTGGGCAGTTGTGCAGTACATCTTGGGTGGCGTGGTGATCAACGACGTGCCGATCACGGCAAAGTATGTCGGCAAGCGATCCATAGTAGAGGTTGCCGTCGCGACTCTCGCCACCGACCGCGCGCTGCTCCTGCTCGGAGTTCCGGGCACGGCAAAAACCTGGCTCTCCGAACACCTCGCTGCCGCAATCACCGGCGACTCAACGTTGCTGATCCAGGGAACTTCCGGAACGAGTGAGGAGACTCTCCGATACGGCTGGAACTACGCCAAACTCCTCGCCGAAGGCCCCTCAATGGGAGCCCTCGTGCCGTCACCCATGATGCGCGCAATGGAACATGGAAAGATTGCGCGGGTGGAGGAGCTCACCCGAATCCCATCGGACGTCCAAGACGCCATGATTACAGCCCTCTCCGAGAAGACGCTGCCAATCCCTGAGCTGAACATGGAAGTTCAAGCGCGTAAAGGCTTCAACGTGATTGCAACGGCAAACGACCGTGACCGTGGCGTGAACGAACTCTCTTCCGCGCTCCGCCGCCGATTCAATACCATCCACTTGCCGCTTCCCGAAACGCTGGAAGAAGAACTTAAGATCGTGCAGCAGCGTTCTGCCGCGATCGGCCGTGCGCTAGAGCTCCCTGCTGAACCGCCAGCACTTGAAGAAATTCGAAGAATAGTGATCGTATTCCGAGAGCTTCGCAATGGCATTACCACGGACAAGAAGACAAAGCTCAAGATTCCCACCGGAACACTTTCGACCGCCGAGGCAATTTCAGTTGTTAACAGCGGCCTCGCGATGGCTGCCCACTTTGGCGATGGGCGTCTTCGCGCTTCCGATGTCGCCAGCGGGCTTATGGGCGCTGTCATCAAAGACTCGGCCAAAGATTCCATCGCGTGGAAGGAATATCTCGAAACTGTTGTGAAGGAGCGAGAGGCTTGGAAGGACCTTTATCGAGCGTGTCGAGAACTCCTCTAGATCCGCGCGTTCGACTCTTCGGGATCCGCCACCACGGCCCAGGTTCCTCAAAGAGCCTACTCGCCGCCTTCGCCGATTGGCAGCCCCAACTCGTGCTGATCGAGGGAGCAGCAGAGGCAACGCCACTTGTCGATTGGGTGACAAACGACGAGGCGATACCCCCGATAGCGATACTGCATTACGCTGTCGATCACCCCAGTTGGGCACTGTACTATCCGCTCGCTGAGTTTTCGCCCGAGTTCCAAGCAATGAAGTGGGCGAAAGGAGCGAATGCCGATGTGCAGTTCATCGACCTCCCGGCAACCCAACGACTTGCGATAAGGGCTCGAGAGACGGTTCAGGCCGACGTGATGAGCTTGCTCGCCGAAGCTGCTGGGTTTGATGATGTTGAGGATTGGTGGGAGGCGTTGGTCGAAAGGCGTGACGACCCATCAACAATCTTCGAGGGACTCATCGAACTGATGACAGAAGCACGCGAGCTTGACCCGACCACAGAGTCCATCGAAGAGTTGGCGGACGAGGAAGACCCTCGCCCCAAATACTCGCATCGCCACATCGAAGAGATGAGAGAAGCTTCGATGCGAAAATCGATACGTGCTGCGCTCCAGACTGGACATGACCGAATCGCGGTCGTGTG
>JBBRHU010000281.1:0-4754 GCA_038222255.1 Fimbriimonadales bacterium
CAACGAACAGGGGCCAGGACGAAACAACGTAGCTTATGTGAGCAGCCGTATTCAGAGGTCGATCATTCCTGCGCCGACCACTATAGCGAGTTCGACCGAGATTTTGGTTTCGACGATGGACGAGATCGGACGCTTCGCGGCGACAAATAATCTGGCTTCTCAGAAGACCGTGGTGGAGTCTTGGATGAGATTGCACGAGTCGCGACCCGGCTCGATGGGGCCTCACCGAGCCATCCTGGCCGAATCGGCTACACCCGACCAAGTGGCGCTTGCGGGAAGTGTAATTAGGCTCTCCGACATTCTAAACTCTGCAACGTGGGCTGACACCGCGCTGCTCAAACAAGAGGCCGGCCGACGCCTTTGCCAACGTGCCTTTGACTGCGGGCTAGCTCTTCTCGAAGAAATTGCTTACGCTGCCTAAGCATTTTTCTGCTCTATTAACTCCTGGATCATCTCCATCTGCATTTGCTGGATCTCAAGGAGGTGCTTCCAATGGTCGTGAATCAGACGGTCCACCTTCTCATTGATGAACTTAATTTCAAGTTCAGCCTTGACGTTGACCATGTAGTCATTCTCGCTCTGAAGCCGATCTCTCGCGGCTTGTCGGTTTTGGCTCATCATGATCACCGGGGCCTGAAGTGCTGCAACACAGCTGAGGATCAGGTTTAGAAAGATGTAGGGGAACGGATCAATCGGCTTGTTCAGGATGAGTTTCGTATTAATCCCCATCCAAATGGTGAGGAAGGCGAGGAAGGTGAGTATGAACGCCCAGGATCCTCCCACAGCGGCGATTCTGTCTGCGATCTTGTCGCCAAACGAGGTCGACAGTGTGAACTCCGAGTCAACGTTTCTCGCAATGGTGTCGTGACTGTCAACCGCTTCCGCAACCTGCTGCCGAAGACGTTGCATCTCACCCTCCTCTTCTTTCGCCCAGGTGTCGACAACGAGCTTTCTGGCCCGATTAAGAGCTTCTCGGCTCACGTATCCGTTCGGATCTAGCTCTTGATCGTGACAGAGTTCGTGAAGGTAGGGCACGAGCGACACCCGCACCAGATCGACGGGAATTGCATCCTCGATGGAAACCTGCTCTCCCGAGATTTCGCAGAGCACGGTTTGCGGTAGGCCGCTGAACTTCTTCATTCTGGTCCTAGTTTAGTGAAGTCCGCAGCTGCGGTGTGCGACAGATTCATAATAGTGCAATGTCGAGTTCGTTTGGGACACTTTTCCGGATCTCCACCTGGGGAGAGTCTCATGGTGCGGGCGTTGGTGTGGTCATTGATGGCTGTCCTCCGGGGGTGAAAATCGATATCGATTCCATCCAGGCCGAGCTTGACCGCCGCCGGCCGGGGCAGTCCAAGATTGTCACTCAGCGGAAGGAAGCTGACCAAGTCGAAATCCTAAGTGGAGTTGTTGACGGAATTGCTCTTGGAACCCCCATCGCACTGCTCGTCCGCAACGAGGATCAGCGATCAAAAGATTACAGCGAGCTTCGCGAAAAGTATCGTCCCTCGCACGCTGACTACACGTACGATCAGAAGTATGGAATTCGTGCAGTTGAAGGTGGCGGGCGCGCGTCTGCGCGTGAAACAATTGGCCGCGTTGCCGCCGGGGCGATTGCGAAAGCGGTCCTCGATCAGTTTGGTGTTGTGGTTATTGCTTATGTGGAGAAGGTCCACGACCTTCTTGCGAGCGTCGATCCGAACACGGTCACCATGGAAGCCGTCGAGTCGAATATTGTGCGCTGTCCTGATCCATTGATTGCAGAACAGATGATTGAGCGAATCGAGTCCGCTCGTAAAGATGGAAATTCGGTCGGTGGAATTATCGGGTGTGTGGCAAGAGGCGTTCCGGCCGGTTGGGGCGAGCCGGTCTTCGACAAGCTTGAAGCAGACCTCGCGAAGGCAGTGATGTCTTTGCCAGCGACCAAGGGTTTCGAAATCGGGAGCGGATTCGGGGGCACCGACCTCAAGGGAACAGAACATAACGACTCGTTTCGTGCAGATGCAAACCGAGCCGTCTACACGACCACAAACCACTCAGGCGGCATCCAGGGAGGCATCTCAAACGGAATGCCGATTACAATGAGGGTCGCTTTCAAGCCCACGGCAACGGTGATGGTCGAGCAAGATACAGTGACTCGAGACCATGAGAACACTACGCTACAAGGACGGGGACGCCACGACGCATGCGTCTTGCCCAGAGCGGTGGTTATGGTAGAGGCAATGGTCGCCCTCACGCTGTGTGATCACGCTCTTCGGCAACGAGCAATCAGACCCTTTGCATCTTCTTAACGTGCGCGGAATACTCTGAATCTGACATGATAGCTGTGGCGATGAGCGAGGCGAACCAGTCCATGACCGATGTGAAGATCAGAGTCGAGAACCTGAACTTCTGGTATGGGCAGGTGAAGGCGCTAGAGAACATCAATCTCGACATCTACGCCAACCGGGTCACCGCCTTCATCGGGCCATCGGGTTGCGGAAAGTCCACATTTCTTCGGTGTCTCAACCGGATGAACGACCTCATTGACGGAACCCGCATTGAGGGACGAGTGCTCCTAAACGGCGACGACATTTATGATCCCAATGTCGACTCCGTTGAACTACGAAAAGAGGTTGGCATGGTTTTTCAGAAGCCGAACCCGTTCCCGATGTCCATCTACGATAACATCGCCTACGGACCTCGCATCCATGGAGTAAGAGACAAGAACGAGCTCGACGCCATCGTGGAGCGCTGCCTGCGCGCTGCGGCGCTTTGGGACGATGTTAAAGATCGGCTGCGAAAGCCCGCGCTTGACCTCTCTGGCGGTCAGCAACAAAGAATCTGCATCGCGCGAACAATGGCGGTTGACCCCAAAATAATTTTGATGGACGAGCCCTGTTCTGCGCTCGACCCGATCGCCACTTCGCGCATTGAAGATTTGATTTTTGAGCTTAAGCGACAGTACACGATCATCATCGTTACGCACAACATGCAGCAAGCCCAGCGGGCGAGTGACTACACCGCGTTCTTCATGATGGGGCGACTTGTAGAGTGCAACAAGACACAAGACCTGTTTCTCTATCCGCAGAAAAAAGAGACTGAAGACTATATATCCGGCAGATTCGGCTGATCGAGTTTTGAAAGAACGAGTACAGGTCCCCGGAACCTTTCGATTCCTCGGGTCGTAACACTATCGGACACGCTAATCCCGAGGCCTTGTGGAGGCAGATCCACGGCCTCGTATTTTATTTCTTTCAGCGAGTTCACCAAACCCCCTTCTCAATTCTTCGCTTTTCCGTTACGATGTATGTGTTCATTCGAGAGTTAACTCTTAATGAAGCATTCGACGAGAGATTAGCGTGTCAGTCGGATAGGGGCAGGCCTTCGGAATTTATTCGGAGGGCCTGTTTTTTTTGTTCGCTGGCAATCCTTCGTGAATTCTTTTGAGGCAGCACATTTTCAGGTTCGTTCTGTTAGGGTTTCAAGTAAACTTCGATCCCACGGATGAGCAGTAATGACCGCCTGATACGGGCTGTCCAGATGGCTTCGAGGAAACTCGCAAGCACAGGGAATTTCGACCTCCTGATGAAGGATGTGCTCGCTATCTGTGTGCAAGAAGTTGGTGCATCCGGTGGCACAATCTACCTACACGATCCTGCTGGCCAACGGTTGAAGTTTCAGCATGTGTTGCCTGAGGACATTGCTGACAAGCTCCCGGCAAAAGACATTCCGGACGACTTTGGTGTCGCGGGTCAGGCATTTCAATCGAGACAAACCGTCCTACGGGAATGGCCGGTCAAACCCGACAGCGAGCGAAATCCTTTCGAAATGGCAACTGGGGTCTCGATCCGGAGCATGATCGCGACGCCTCTGATGATGGAGGATGAAGTACCGCTAGGCGTGGTGCAACTCCTCAATAAGGTCGATGGCACTTTCAACGAGAACGACGCGGCTGTACTTGATACGATTTCGGCCGTCGCGACGATGGCTTACCTCAACTTTCGGCTTACCGAAGAGAGTAGCCGTAGTTCGAGCTTGATCGGCATGGGCAAGGTGAGCCACGACATCGGCAACCTTGCCGCAAGCCTTTACGCGAGCCTAGGCTACAGTGACATGTCGTTCCAGATTCTCAAATCCCAACTCTTCGAAAAGGAACTCGACTCAGAGATAAAAGAACAGGTTGAGGAGATTGAGCCGATGTTCAGTGAGCTCAAGAACTCTGTAGACAGGATCGTTGGCTATTCCAGGCTTATTTCTGATATCTCCGCAGGCCGCGCGCTCAGGCCGAACAAGCGGCTAGGCTCGATGGCGACTGCTGTCGAAGCGAGTGCCGCATATCTTGCTTCGGAAGCAAGGAAGAACAAGGTCTCATTGGTAGTAGAAGTGCAGCAGAGTGCACCGGAAACGCTGTTCGACGAACTGTACTTGTTCAGAATTGTCCAGAACCTGGTCGGTAACGCCATCAAGGCCGTCAGAGAAATCATCCCAGATGCATTTATCTCCGAGCACGTTGATCCTGACGATCCTGAAACCTTCGGTGAAGTCAGAGTCACCTATGCGTGCGAAGGCAAAATGCACGTCCTAAAGGTTCACGACTCCGGCCCAGGAATGACACGCGAAATTTCAGAGCGGATCTTGAGCGGCTTGTAGCCAGGTAGATCGCATCGCACATCGCGAGGGATAGAGAGGCCGGTGATTCGCTTCGTTTTGAAATCGATCCGCGCAACCATCATCATGTCGCTGCGAGACTGCTTCCGGATCACTCTCTTCGT
>JBBRHU010000282.1:0-4736 GCA_038222255.1 Fimbriimonadales bacterium
CCAGCAAAGGGACACATGGCGCGCGAGGTCGATGCACTTGGCGGGCAGATGGCGGTCACAACTGACTACGCAATGACCCACATCCGGAGGGTCGGGACGGGAAAGGGGCCAGCAGTCCAAACGGTTCGTGCGCATGTCTGCAAAGATTTGTATCCAACGTTCATGCAAAGCGTGCTCGCCAAGCAAGAGAACCTTGAGATTGTCGAGACTGCCGTCGATCGAGTCCTGATTGAAGCAAACCGAGTCGCTGGCGTTGTGCTGGAGGATGGATCGATCGTGCGAGCCCGTGCAGTCGTGTTGACCACCGGCACATTCCTGAATGGCCTCTGTCACGAAGGCAAGATTCAAACTGTCGCCGCCCGACATGGAGACCGCGCGATGGTCGGGCTGTCCAAATTTCTCGCTGACCTCGGAGTCCGGCTGCGGCGATTCAAGACTGGCACCACCCCTCGCGTCCGTCTCAGTTCACTCAACTTGAATGGGCTCACGGTCATGGGGAGCGAACCAGAAGCCGGTGCCCTGAGCTTTATGCATTCCGCACCCTTTCCCCAAAAGGATCTTTTGGACTGCTGGCAGACATGGACGAACGCTCACACTCACGACGTCATTCGCGAAAATCTGACGGAGTCTGCAATGTACTCCGGACAGATCCAGGGAATCGGCCCTCGGTATTGTCCAAGCATCGAAGACAAGATTGTACGGTTCGCCGACAAAGACACTCACCCAATCTTTCTTGAAGTCGAAACGTGGGACGGAGAGTCTGTCTATGTCCAAGGTGTTTCCACGTCTCTCCCCGCCGCCGTTCAGCTTGAGTTGCTTCGAACCGTTCCGGGCATGGCAGGTGTCGAAATGATCCGGCCAGGCTATGCCGTTGAATACGATATGGCAGACCCCCTCCAGCTTGACCAACACCTGATGAGCAAGCTGCTCCCTGGGCTCTTTCTTGCGGGTCAGCTAAATGGTACAAGCGGTTATGAGGAGGCGGCAGGACAGGGAATTGTCGCCGGAATCAACGCTGCTCGATTCGCCCGCGAAGATGAACCCGTAGACTTTCCTCGCGACCGATCGTTCATCGGCGTGATGGTGGATGACCTCGTCACGAAAGGAGTCGACGACCCGTATCGCATGCTCACCGCCCGAGCAGAGCATCGTCTCATCCTTCGCCATGACAACGCCGACGCGAGACTCACAGCGCTCGGACGTGAAGTGGGGCTTGTCAAAGACGACCGTTGGGCGATCTTTGAATCAAAGCAGTCAGAAATTGCTTCTGGACTTGCGGCTCTCCAAAATCATGCCGCTCTGCCCGTGGATTCAGATCTCCTGGTTGGACTCGGAACGAATCCGATCGATCAAAAGGTGAGCTACTTTGACCTGATGAAGCGACCCGAGGTGAGTCTCAAAAAGATTGAGGAGCTTGCGAAGGCTAAGGGAGTCGAACTCAATCTTCCGGTGGACGGACCCGTTCGCGATCAGATCGAATTGGCGGGGCTTTATGACGGCTATATCCAGCGACAAGAGCGACTGGCGCACCAGCATCGAAGGCTGGACGGCATGAAGATTCCCGTCACTTTTGACTTCTATGGGCTGCTCGGTCTGAGCTATGAGAGTCGGGAGAAGATGGGCCGAGTCAAGCCGACCACCATCGGGCAAGCATCCCGAATTCCTGGGGTTCGACCCGCTGATATCGCCTTGCTCATTGGTCACCTGAAAGCACAGCCGCGGGAACCGGTAAATTCATAGACATGGCGACTGAACACCTCTTTGAGGCGACCACACGATGGACCGGAGCCAGAGTGAGTCCCACAACCTCATACAGGGCCTACTCGCGTGAGTACACCTTTGATGTGCCTGGAAAACCGCTTCTCACCGGGTCTGCGGCTACTCCCTATCTCGGCGATGGGTCGCTCCACAATCCCGAAGACCTACTCCTAGCCGCAGTTTCCGCATGTCACATGCTGAGCTACCTCGCTCGATGTGCCCGCGCGAAGATTGCGGTGCTTGACTATTCGGACCAATGCACAGCGGTGATGAGGATCAAGGATGGCAAGATGCGCATTGTCGAGGCGACGTTGCAGCCCTTCGTAACCGTTGCCGAAGGCACCGACATTGAACTCGCGAGGGAGCTTCATCACGAAGCCCACGCGGAGTGCTTCATTGCAAATTCGGTCAACTTCCCGATTCATCACAACTCTGAATTCTCGATTCGCGAAGCGTAGGCTGCCCTTCAGAAGAAAGCAATATTGGGTTATTACGTGTTGCATTTATTGCGTATGCAACTATTTGTGGTACAATAACATATCGGTCGAAATGGCCAGATTGAAGCACATGATTTCCACACTCTTAACCCTCGGCATGGCGAGCCTCACTTTCGCCCCAGTTGTACAAGCGAAGACCTTCAACATCGGTGGCCCAAATCCCGCGAGCCAGATCTTTACTGTGGAAAGCCAAGCAGACTTTGAGGACTTCATTGGCCGAACCAATGAGATCACGGGCAAGCTCACTTACGACGCGAAGAAGAAGATCGGCACTGCAAATGTCACCGTCAAGCTTGCCAACCTCGACACTGGTATTCCTCTCCGAAACGAGCATATGAAGAGCAGTCAGTGGCTCGACGCGGCAAAGTTTCCCGAAGCCAAGTTTGACGTCACGAACACCAAAGCTCTAGGATCTGATAAGTATGCGATCACTGGAAAGCTAACGCTGAAGGGAGTGACCAAAACGATCACCGGCGAAGCGATCATCAAGTACTTCCCAGAAAGCGCGTCCACCAAGGCCGCGCGCTTTAACGGAGATGTTCTTCAGGTCAAGGGTTCGGTCAGGATCAAGTTGAGCGACTACAACATTCTGATCCCTGCTGGTGCGAAGACTAAGGTCTCCGAGATCGTAACGCTCAAGCTCTCAGTCTTCGCGACAACCGGTTAATCCTATGAAAACGGCCACCAAACTGTTCTTCGCCCTTGCCCTCGTGGGGCTAGTTGGGCGGATCGCCACCCAAGTTGTGGCCACGAATATGGTGGCCAAGGCCGAACTCATCCAACGCGTCAAGCCCGCTGAGAAGGAGCTTGCCGCGTTGACGGGTGACATCGGGGAACCTCTCGGGCCACCCCAAAAGATGATCATCACCGACGAGAAGGCGTTCCTTCCTCAAAAAGGAAAAGAGGGCCAGCGGCTTGTTGACGACGACTATCTTCAAAAAAATAGTATCTATCCGCTTCAGGTAAAGACCGTGAACTTCGTCTCCGGCTTAGTCGGCTACGGGTTTCTGGGGCTGTTCTTGTTCGGCCTGATCGTCGCATTTCTCATCGAGCGACGCACTCCGAAGACTTCATCACCCAAGCAAACCCCCGTGGCGTAGTACAATCACCCTCAGGTTGTTGAGGGACACGCTTAACAACAGTTCAAGGAGCCTTAACGTTGGGTAGCGCATATACGCCTGGTTTGACTGTCAGCTCGGACTTAGTTGTCCGCCGTGTCCGTCGTTTGCCGATTAAGGGCCAAGTGATGGTCCAGGTTGGCGCGGAGGTCACTCCCGAGACAGTTGTGGCTCAAGCCCAGCTCCCCGGCATTCTGCAGACAATCAAGCTCGCGGAGAAACTTGGTGTTGAGGCCAAAGAAGTCTCTGAACTTTTCCAGCTTAAGATCGGGGATCAAGTTGAGAAGGGACAGACCGTCGCCGAAACCAAGGGATTCTTCGGCTTTTTTAAGAGCCTGATCGTTAGCGATTTTCAAGGCACGATCGAGTCGATCTCCGAAGTTACAGGCAACGTGTTGGTCCGCGAACCATCGATTCCCGTCGATATCAAGGCCTACATTCGAGGATCGATTGCCGAGGTGATGCCAGAAGAAGGGGCGATTGTCGAAACCCGGTGCGCGATGGTTCAAGGGATCTTCGGAATTGGTGGAGAACGAACCGGCAACATCCGCGTCGCGACCTCTACGCCAGACGAAATTCTTGGAGAGGGCCATATTCGCGATTCAGATGCAGGCAAGATCCTTGTCGGTGGCGCAGGCGTCACGTTTGAAGCACTCCAAAAGGCTTCGAAGGTAGGGGCAAAAGGGATTGTTGTGGGCGGAGTCAAAGACGCCGACCTCGTTCAGTTCCTTGGTTACGACATCGGCGTCGCAATCACGGGCCAAGAAGCAATCACGCTGACCCTGATGGTCACGGAGGGTTTCGGATTCCTTGCCATGGCGTCTCGTACTTTCGAACTTCTGAAAACGCTTGAAGGGCAGGAGGCGAGCATCAACGGCGCAACCCAGATTCGTGCGGGTGTCATTCGCCCTGAGGTCATCGTGCCCCATACCGGCGTTGCTCCTGCACAGACGATCGATGAATCAGCCTTCGAGTTAAAGCCGGGGGCAGCCGTCCGAATGATCCGAGAGCCTTACTTCGGCAAGCTCGGCACAGTGACTGAGCTACCTGCACAGCTGGTCACGCTGGAGTCGGGCACCGAAGTTCGAGTTCTGCGAGCCAAGCTTGCTGATGGCTCCGAGATTACGGTTCCCAGAGCCAACGTCGAAATTGTCGCTGGCGCAAAGTAGCCATCTAGCTTAGGGCAGGAAGATTTTCCCAAGGACTCGCTTTTGTCTCCGCTCTCGAGCGGAGACAAAATGGTCGCAAGCAATTTTAACGTCTTCAGAGTATCGGGACACCTATTTTCCTGGGAATCCATGAAGCGCAAAATCTTTCTCGTTGCTCTGCCTATCACCCTGGCGATCGCGATCGGCTGCGTCAC
>JBBRHU010000283.1:0-4709 GCA_038222255.1 Fimbriimonadales bacterium
CGTGATCTCCTGAGGTATTGGTTGCCTGCCAATCGTCGGCAGCCACCAAGCCGTGAGGTAGCAAGTGTTCAGATCAATCTTGTCCTCGTTCTCGCTCTTGATCATGCCGGTGTGCTCAAAAGAGTATTCACGCTTGTTCTCTCGAGTCCAAGGGATGATCAACCCACCCACGCGAACTACATCGTTCGGCTTTGGAATGGTATACGCAGTGTCGATCTTCAAGATCGGTCTCGACTGGCCCGCCACAGCAAACTTAGTGAGGGTGTACGGCAAGTTAAGTCGAAAGATGGGGGGAGCAATGTTTGAGGCTTGGATGCTCAGAGTTGCCTTTACATCTACCCGCGACTCTTCGGGAACAAGGTGCACATCCGCTTTGACCTTAACCATCGACGGCTCATCTAACTGCTGCTCGTCATATTCCGCGAGCAGTACGCCTTCTTCGGTTACCGGCACGATGACATCGTGATGATCTTCGACGTCCTGGAGCGCTGAAAATATAGCCCAATAAGCTCCCGTCTGTTCCCAGCCTGGAGGCGCAGGAATCATCTTGACGTCCAGCTTCCTCAGTCCACCTCGGGCGCTGGCCATCGCGATTAAGTAGTTCGCATCATTCTTCGTCCGGAACAATGCTCGAACTCGCGACTCAGACCCACTCTCAACTGTCAAGCGAATGTTGGAGTAAATCTGATTTGCATCAGCTCGACCACCGTGCCAAAGGCCATTGAGCATTGTGTACGCGAGGATGATCATCCTTCATTAGACGTGTGAGTTAGCTTGGAAGCGTCAGATGCCCAGGGGGAAAGACTTCTGCGCTAAAAAGGATTGTTTAGTAACAACATCGCGCACGCTGCAGAGGCGGCATGGTCGACTCGAAGCACGCGAGGGCCGAGCGTGACACCTCGCGAGCCAATCAATTTCAACTCTCGGGGCGACCATCCGCCTTCGGGACCGACGGCGATACAAATCTCGGCGAGGCTACCTTCCACCTTCGGCGGTGCGTCTTCAACTTCGCTCAGTACAACGGTTTGCGGACACTCGTTAAGCACCGCAGCGAGGTTTGCGACAAACTTCACCTTAGGCAAGGTGGTGCGAAAACTAACCTCTGACGCCTCGCGAGCAATGACCTCAAATCGGCGAAGCCGATCTGCACGCTTTTTCTCATCCCATTGGACCACGGACCGCTCGGCAGCAAAAAGCACGAATTCAGCCGCTCCAATCTCTGTACAAGCCCGAATGATCTCTTCGAGTTTGTCTCCCTTCGGGAGTGCCTGAGCGACGATGACTCGACGCTTCGCTTCAGTTTCTGGCCAGAACTGGCGGACTGGAACCGCCTGACGCTTTTCGAACCGGCATTCCCAGACAGACCCGTCGTTGGGCAAAACCGCGATGGAGTCACCTTGGTCGAGTCGGAGGACCTTGCGGAGCTTCTCCACTTCCTCGGTGGGCAAGTCGACCGGTTCCGACAGGTTGGCTTTGGGGAGAAAAATGCGTGGGAGGTGACGGATGCTCATCGTCGGACGAAGTGGGCACCAACCCACTCTGTGTCAACACTTGACGAAACTAATTCGAACCCTGCTTTTTTGGCGAAGAACTGCACATCTGGCCAGTTTGCCTCGATGATTCCGCTCGCAATCCAGTGGCCACCCGCCGGGATTTCTAACGCGATATCGATCGCAAAGCGAATGAGGGTCGCACTGATGATGTTGCTTATGACCACATCCCAGGGCCCCGCCGGAAGGGTTCCGCCTACTGCCGCGCGAATCTCGACTTTGTTCAAAGCTGCATTTTCACGGGTCACGTCAACCGCAATCGGGTCGATATCAACCGCCAAAACATCGCTTGCTCCGAGCATCTTTGCGCCAATCGCCAAAATGCCGCTGCCACATCCCATGTCAAGAATTCGCTTATCGACTAGATCAATCGTCTCTAGGAGCGCAAGGCAGTGACGTGTTGTCGCGTGATCTCCAGTTCCAAATGCTTGGCCGGGATCAAGCACGATGATCAAATCTTCAGGGTTTGCCTCGAATTCCTCCCACGTTGGTCGCACCACAAAACGGTCTCCGACGCGACGTGGTTTGAAGTACTGCTTCCAGACTTCGTCCCAATTCACCTCGACGAGGTCTCTCGTGACCACATCTACCGCGCCCGCTTGAATGAGATCGGCGCGGAGGGCGGCAACGACGGTCTCAGTCTGGGCTACTTCTACGATTGCCCCACTGATTTCCTCGCCTTCCTCAAGAGTATTTTCGATGCCGTGCGCTCTGAAGATGTCGATGATCGGAGACGCATCTACCGGGTACGGCGAAAACTTTGCTCGAACCTCAAGCCAACTCATTTCTTCTTAAAGAAGCCTCCAAACAGGCCTCCCTTGTCCTCGCCCTTGGGGGCAGATTCTCCACGAAGTTCTGCGAATTCACGGATCAGCTTCACCTCGCCGTCGGTCAATTTTGTCGGGATGTGGACCTGGGTGAGGATGATTAGGTCTGCTCGCTTGCCGCCGTGGAGGGGAGGAAGTCCAGCGCCCTTGATTGTAAGATGCGTCCCTGGCTGGGTTCCCGGAGGAATCGTCAGGTCGTACTCCGCGTCCACACCTTCCACGAGAATTTCATCTCCCAGCGCCGCCTGAGCAAAGGTGAGCTCTATTCGGCTGATCAGAGTCTGACCTCGTCGCTCGAATCTTGCGTCGTCATCGACGTGCAGAATCACATAGAGATCGCCCGGTCTTCCCTCACCTATCGACTCGCCACCTCGTCCAGGAACGTGCATCGTAGCACCAGACTCGACGCCAGCGGGAATTGCGACTTCAAGTTCGCTCGCTTCACGGGTGAACTTTTTGCCTCGACAGGTCTTGCAAGGCTCCTTGATGATCACACCCGCGCCGTGGCAGGTTGGACAAGGACTGTTTGTTCGAACTTGACCGATGAATGTGTTTCGGACCGCGCTAACTTGACCTTGGCCCTTACAGGTGACGCAAGTTTCCGGTGGCTTGGCACCTTCCGAACCCGAACCTTTGCAACTCGTACAAACGAGCAGCCGGTTGACTCGGAGGGCTTTATTGACACCCGAAACGACTTCAGCGAGGGTGAGGTGAACTTCTGCTCTGAGGTCTTCGCCGTCAACACCAGACCGTCGACGAGACTGGCCACCAGTGGCGGCTCCGAAAAACATTTCGAAAAGGTCGCCAAATCCAGCTCCACCACCACCCTGAAAGAAAGGGTCTGAGGGGACGTCGTCAGTGGTTCCAAACTGATCGAAACGAGCCCGTTTGTCAGCGTCCGAAAGGATGGAGTAGGCCTCGCCGATCTCCTTAAATTTGTCTTCAGCCGAAGGGTCGTTCGGGTTAACGTCTGGGTGGTGCTTTCGCGCAAGGCGACGAAACGCAGACTTGATTTCGTCTGCGCTTGCGTCGCGACTTACGCCAAGGACCTCGTAGGGATCCTGCTTCGCCATAGTGTGTTAGAGGTCTTCGTCGGTTTCGTCGGCCTCAGCGTTCTCCTGCTCTGCAAGATCACCAAGGGAGAGTGGCTCATCTGACCCAGCCGCTTCGGCAATTTCATCCTCGTCGTCTCCAACAAGATCAGAAAGGCTGATGGAATCTTCGGCGGAGAGCTCGGCTTCGTGCTCTTCCTCGATCGTCGTCAGGTGAGCTGCTTCAGCTTCATCAAGCGCGGGAAGGAGCATTCCGAGTTCGGCCGGCATAGTCTCGTCAATGACGACTAGCGGCTCATCCATCGGTGCGATGACACTTGAAATCTTCGGCATCGACGGCTTAATTTTTCCAGCTGCGATCTCTGCGAGAGCGATCGTCAACGGGTGAGTCGATTCAGTTTGCACCAAGGGAGGCGCACCCTCGCGAAGCTGTTTGGCTCGCTTGGCAGCAAGGTTTGAGAGCACAAACTTACCGTAGGGGTAATCATTAAGGATATCTGGACTTGGCAGCATAAGGCGCGTCTTCCGCAATTGACAGAATACCTGATGTCTCCTCAACTGTCTTGGACCTGACGATCGGCGCGAGGTTTCAATCAGGAGGTCCGAACTCCTTAGAGCGTCGCGGAGGGGCTATCTTCCCCACGAGTCTGCACCCAAATTCTCCTTGATTTCTCGTGAACCGGTATCCTTCGTTAGATGCAAGGATTTCTACTCGCGGTGCCGCTTCTTTTTCTCGTTCAGGGCGGCAAACTTGAAAAGACAGATGTGAAAGTTGGTAAGGGCGCTGCGGCAGCCGCCGGCGATATCTGTGTCATGAATTACACTGGCAAGCTAACCAACGGCAAGGTTTTCGACACCTCAGTCAAGCCAGGCGGCCAGCCATTCTCCTTCGTTCTCGGCGCTGGACAGGTCATCAAGGGTTGGGACCAGGGCATCGTCGGCATGAAGGCCGGCGGAAAGCGAAAGCTTACGATTCCTGCTCACCTCGGCTATGGCGATGCTGGCGCGGGCCAAGACATCCCCCCCAAGTCCACTCTCGTTTTTGATGTCGAGTTGATCGAGGTGCATAAGCCGCAGATGGTAGTCCTGAAGATGGGCGCCGGAGATGCTGCCGTTTCCGGTGATACGGTGAGCGTCCACTATAAGGGCACGCTGAAAGACGGAAAGGTATTCGACCAGAGCTACGGCAAGGCGCCCATGCCTGTTCAGCTGGGCGCGCCCGGACTTATCATCGGATTTCAGCAAGGGCTGTATAACATCAAGACCGGCGAGAAGCGAAA
>JBBRHU010000284.1:0-4706 GCA_038222255.1 Fimbriimonadales bacterium
AACGGTGAGGAAGCTCAGTTGCAGCACAAGGTATTCAATACCGACATTACTGCAATTCTTCCGAGCAGCATCGCTGCTTCGTTCACTCAGTTCGACCACATTTGTGCGCAGTGCCACAACGGCCGAGGTACTGATCCTTCCGATGCAAAGCTGACCTCTGGAACCTCCAGACCAAGCATGCACGACAGTAACCAGATGCAAATGCTGATGGGCTTTGGCGGAGTTGATGGCGGCGGCGCGATCGAAACCAACACGGCGCACTCCAATGCACCTGGCCAATGTACGAAGTGCCACATGCCCGACTCAAGGCACACTTTCACGGTGAGCTTCGACAAAGGCTGCGCTCCGTGCCACACCGCCACTGACGCCGCGACTCGTGCGAACACGATCAAATCGGAAGTCCTTAACTCTCTCCTTGCCCTTCGAACGCGCATGGAGTCTTGGGCAAAGACGAAGTACGCCAACGATCTTTTCTGGGAATACACCAGCAATATCACTGCAGAAGGTTTCACCGCCCCATCGCAGACCGGCGTGCCGATCGAGATCAAGAGAGCTCGACATAACTATTACTTTGTCATCCGCTCTGGCGACTACGGCGTACACAACGCTCCGTATGCTAAGCAGTTACTGAGAGTAGCCAACACGAACCTTGACGCACTATCGGTGCCTAAATCCCCCGCTTCGACCTTAAGCACAAGCGATCAGCTCAGGATTATCCAAGCTGACAAAGCTCGAGCCCAAAGAGCGGAGTTGCAGGCAGGCGACTAAGACAAGAAAGACTGGGGCTAGAAATAGCCCCAGTTGACTTTAGATAGATTGAACTCAATGAACGACCTGAATCCTTCCGATCTGATTGCTCCCCCCAGCTGGTCTCTAGCTGTCGGCGTACTTGGTCGATTTCTGGTTTACGGTTCAGCTGGACTTTTTGCCCTTGCGGGCATTGCTTGGCTTCTCTCCAAGCGTACGCCAATCCTTGAAAAGGTTGGCAAGTACAGCTTTACTGGCGCATGTCTCGCCATGTTGGGAGCGTTCCTCTCCCTTGGTGTTCTATTCGCAAATAACCGCTTTGAATACAAGTATGTGTTCGGCCATGCTGACACGCACAACGCTCTTCAGTATCGAATTGCTGGCATCTGGGCAGGACAAGAGGGGAGCTTTCTCCTCTGGGCAACTTGTTCAGCAATCTTCGCGCTACTGACCGTGTCGAAGACGGGCCACTATCGCCGCTGGTACTCGTTCGCATTCGCCTTCTTTCTTGGCGCGATCGCGAGCATCTTGGCTTTTGAATCTCCGTTCAATCTCAACATGATGAACGGAATTGTGGTCGTGCCCGAAGAGGGGCTTGGCCTTGCTCCTTCGTTGCAGAACTACTGGGTAGTCATTCACCCGCCGACGATCTTCTTCGGATTCGGTTCGCTCACTGCACTTTTCGCTTTAGCCTTCGCAGCGCTAGCGGAAAAGGATTACGAATCCTGGATTCCGATTGTTAGGCCCTGGGCAATCGTCTCCGTCGCACTTGTTGGCCTTGGACTCTGCATGGGTGGATTCTGGGCGTACGAGACGCTCGGTTGGGGCGGCTTCTGGATGTGGGACCCCGTTGAGAACGTCAGCTTTGTCCCCTGGTGCTTTGGTGCCGCATTCGTCCATGGCGTGATCGTCCAGGCTACCAAGAAGAAGTGGCAGATGACGAACATGATGCTCGGCGCATTGCCATTCCTAGTTTTCGTCTACGGAACGTTCCTTACGCGATCTGGCTTCCTCAGCGATGCCAGCGTCCACAGCTTTGCTGAGATGGATCGCTCGGCATTGAAATTACTCGTCGGACTGATGGGCGGAACGATTTTAGGATTCACCGCACTCTGGGGCTTTCGAGCATTCCAGGGACGAAAGGATCCAAAGCCGGCGGTTGAGGCAGCCGGGCTAAAGAGAGAAAGCTTCTATGTCATCGGAATTGTCGCCCTGTTAATGATGGGAATCGCAACGATGATTGGCATGAGCGTTCCCGTCGTCCAAGCCCTCAAGGGTGAGAAGCCTAAGGTCGTCGAGGAAGCCCTCTATCACCAAGTGTTGCCCTGGATTTTTATCCCGATCATGATTCTGCTGGCGGTGACGCCATTCGTTTCATGGCGCGGAATGAAGGGACGCGAGCTCTGGTCGAAGGTCTATACGACCCTCTGCGTAACGGTGGGCATCACTGGACTTCTACTCTTTGCCACTGTGATCACCCCGTACGGCAAGAAGCTCGAAATGGCACCAATGATCACGATGCTTGGACGATTCCAAGTGAAGGGGTTAGCCTGGCTGATGGTTCTCGTTGGGCTTTGCGTCTTTGTTCTCGTTGCTAACTTTTGGAGAATTACTGATCTCTTCAAGCGGAGCAAGCTTGGAACCGCCCCGTTCGTTGCACACATCGGAGTGGCCGTGCTCATGGCGGGTCTGATCATCTCCCGAGGGTTTGAAACCAAGGCTCAGGGGATCGTGATGGAAGATCATCCGGGCAAGATTGGCGGATATGAAGTCCGGTACGCCGGAATGACCTCGACCGAAGCGGATCGTGAAAACAAGCTGAAGCTCGCTATTTACGATCCGAACAAGAAAGGTGGACCCCTATTCGTCGCCACCCCTGGACTTCACAAAGTCAAGATGGCCGATGGTCAGGAGTCCACGATGGTTTGGCCGCATATTGAGCGTGGGTTGCTCATGGACACCTACATTTCTCTTGGTCAGCCTCAAAACGATGCAAGCCAGGAAGTCAAGCTGAAAGTTGGGCAGTCCACCCGATTTGGAGGGCTGATTCTGAAATACCTTGAGATGACTCGCAAAGGTGAGCCAGGTCAAGCGGGAACCAGATTCGGCGCTAAGGTCGTGATCACAGGCGGAGAAAAGACCGAAACAATCAACCCCGAAATGGAACTGGGTGGGGCAGAAGGGATGGTTTCCCATCCCGCAAAGCTCGACGAACACATGGTGCTCGCAATGGTTGGCATGAACGCGGCGGACCAATCGGTCACGCTCAAAGTTCAGCTCACCACTCCGATGTACCCCGTGGAGATTTACCATAAGCCGATGACCACCTTGGTCTGGCTTGGAACCGGAATCATGACCCTCGCGGGTCTCTTTTCCGCGTACTACCGACGATTTAGGAGACCTGTTGCAGTGGTGTGGAAAGACGCCCCTCGTAAGAGACCGCAACGAGTTCCCGAACCAGTAACTGCTATTCAAGGAGAAACATCATGAAACGAATGCTATTCACATGCTTGACCCTCTGTGGCGTCGCAATGGCGATGTCGCTATCGTCGTTCTCAAAGACGTTCGACGAGGTCTACAAGGTCAAGAAGGGGTCTAACCTCTCCACCGCTGCCTGCGGAGTTTGCCACGTCAAGAAGACTGGCGGCAAGCTCAACGCCTACGGCCACGACCTTCAGGTTGCCTTGAAGGCCGCCGGAGCTAAGAAGGTCACCGCCGAGATCCTTGCAAAGGTCGAAAATCTCGACTCCAACAAGAACGGCAAGAAGAACATCGACGAGATCAAAGGTGACTGCAACCCAGGCGCAGAGAAGTAATCCGTTCGATCATCCATCCGCTCCGAGCACCTTGTTTGAACCCTAAGTGCTCGGGGCCTCTCTACAGGAGTAAGAAATGAAACGTTTGTTTTTGGCCTTGATCTTAGCCCTCGTGGCACCATTTGCGATGGCAAATGGCGAATACCTTGAGGCATTCATGAGCCACTATCAAATCAAAGAAGGATCTCCACTTTCTGAGAAATCGTGTGGTGTTTGCCACATCTCAGACTCGGATTTCGCCTTTAACCCCTACGGAAGGGACCTTAAGAAGACCCTCGCTGATAAAGCGTCAAAAATTGTGACGCCCGAGATTCTTGCCTCGCTTGAATCGATTGACTCTGACGCAGACGGCACCCTCAACGGCAAAGAAATCGCCGCTGGCACTTTTCCGGGCGATGCGACTAGTGGTGGTGTCCCTGGAACGAAAACTGGGGAATCTGCTGCAGTTCCAACCAAAAAGCCTGTTCACTTCCCGCCCAAGAACGGTTTCCACCCGGCAATCGTTCACTTCCCGATCGCACTCTTTATCGGCGGATTGGTACTCGACTTTCTTGGAATGATTCGAAAGGATAAGACGCTGTTACACGCTGGCTTCTACAGCATCGTTATGGCAGTGATCACATCTCTTGGAGGAATTGCAAGCGGCGTGCTTGCGATGTTTCTACAAAAATTGCCCTACCGGGGGTTGATCTTTACACACATTGTGACCGCGCTCGTGTCGTGTCTGCTTATGGGTGCCATGATTGCGATGCGAGTTCACCGACACGAGAAGATGCACTTGCCCACGCGCATCACATACTACTTGTGTGCCATCGCTTGCTTCGTGTTGATCTCGTATGCGGGACACCTCGGCGGTGAGTTCGTCTACGGAGAATAGGAGTCTTATGAAAATCGGAGTTCTCGTATCGTGTGGAGTTGCAATTGCGGCTGGTGTGGGATTGACGACAGTGTTCGTCAACAACGCCTCGCCGTATGTGACGATCCAAGAAGCGGTTGGCCCCCAAAAGGTCCACGTCGTCGGGAAGATCGTTCCTGATACTCTTCAGCAGAATTCTCTTGCTCAAGAGGTGAGCTTCCAACTCAAAGATGACACCGGCTTGATGCCCGTCCGCTACGTTGGGCCGCCGCAATCGAACCTAGCTA
>JBBRHU010000285.1:0-4696 GCA_038222255.1 Fimbriimonadales bacterium
CGTTCGCCGAGACGAGCACCAACTCCGGTAGCCCTTGCGAGTGCGCGTGCATCTTGAGCGAGGATCGAAGATGCCACCGAATCCTCACCAAGCGTTCCAAGAAGGCTCAACGCCACCTTCGGACCACAACCCTTCACCGAAAGCAGAAGGTCGAATATCCTTCTCTGGAAGGAATTCAGAAAGCCATAGAGGCTCACGCCGTCTTCTCGAAAGATCTGACGAATGAGGAGAGTCACCTCTCCACCGATGGGTTGGAGCTGGAGGGCTACACCTTCAGGAACACTAACTTCGTATCCCACTCCGCCGACGTCAACCAGCGCCGAACCCCCGCTGAGCTCAACGAGTTCACCTCTCAGCCTCGCAATCATCGGTGCATCTGCCTTCTCATCGTGTTGTATTGTGGCATCGCGGATCTTCCGGCGGCTGGTTCAATTATGTGAACGCTCGTTCGAGGGATCGAGCAGGGGGTTCCCTTTATAGCCTTCAGGTCGACCGGAGCGAGCGTGGGAGATCGCGCGGCGGAGCAGGCCGAGCTGTGCTTCGACCTCGGAAAATTCGTTCTTTCCGGAATGATGCTCAACTCCAAGACACCCTGAGTAACCGGACTCGATCAAGATCGCAAGTGCAGAATCAAGCCGCGTCATGGTCGTCTTTTGGTCGATGTGCGTGTGAATAGCGATCGGCGCGAGGGCTCGGTCGTAGTCGTCGGGGCTGGTCCAGGTGTCTTTGCCCATGTGGAGCAAGATTCCGTACGCCGGTGAGTTCACTGCGGCGTGGAGCTTGAGCATGTTGTCGGGATAGTTCTCCGCTCCCCAGTGTGTTTCCGGTCCAATCTTGTACCCTCCATCGCTGGCAACCTTCGAAAAGTCGACAAAGGATTGAGCGATCAAGTCAAACTGCTCGGCCGTCCACTCTCGATCTTGCCCACCGGTATCGATGCGTACTGTCTGCGCTCCAAGGATCTCGGCGGCGTGAAGATGACGCTCGGCAAGACTCCGGTGTCGAGCGCGGACTTCGGGATCGGCCTCCCAAGGATGACAACCGTCCGCGTGATAGTTTGCGCAAATTAGGTCTCGGTCATCCATCGCCCTCCGGACCTTGCGAAGTCGGTCCTCATCTAGCTGAACCTCGACGTCTGTGCTCAAGAGCCCATTCCAAATGTCTGCGGTGTCGAGATGGTATCGATAGCGACACGCCTCAAGGTAACCAAACACGTCCACCACGCCTTCAGAAAGCGCTCCGTGGAAAGAAAAGGATGCGATGCTGATGTTCATCTTGCCTAAGTATAGGCAAGCTTGCCACTCATTTTGAACTCACAATATAGGCGAGGCCGTCTGAAAGTCAAGAACGGTAGCGATACCGTACACTTGTCCAAGATGAAAGCGAAAAAGTGGGTTTTGTGGGTGATTATTGGCACCACGGCTCTTTGCCTGCTGCCGTGCGGATTCGGGATCATCGCCTTCAAACTCTCACCCTACGGTCAAGGCGAACAAATCGTGAAAGACGATCAGGCCAAGGCGAAAAAGCTTGGGCTCTTGACCTCGCTGACCGAGGTGCCGCGATGGGTTGAGCCAGTTGAGGACAACGAGAACTCTGCTCCACTCTACAAAGCATTCGCCGTAGATCGCAAGCCCTTTGCCGAAACCATAACCGCTCTTGAGAAGGTCAAGAGCTTCGGCCACGGCCGCGAGATTGAGTGGGAGTCGATCGGCAACTGCCTGAAGACACTCGGTCCGCTCGTGAAACAAGCCCACATCATCGCCTCGAAAAAGGGATTTAACGCAAATCGTGACTGGAGCAAGGGGTTTATGATCCTCTTTCCAGAATTCGCGCAAATGAAGACGATCACGAGGCTCTTGGCTTGGGAGGCGGTAGTGAAGGCTCACCTCGGCGATCGCCCAGGGGCAATCCGTGGGCTTACCGCTGCGCTATCAATTTCAAAACAAGCGCGCGCTGAACCTACCATCATCGGCCTGTTGGTTCATGAGGCGTTAGAAACCATCCTCTGGAACGCCTTGCAGGAAGTGCTCGCCAACGGTTCGATTACGTCGGCAGACCGTCGGGAGCTAGGCACGTACGTTGAAAGGATGGCACTCGACCCTGACCAAGCACGGTTCATGTGGGTAGAGCACCTCTTTTCAGACCAGGTATTGCTTTCGAACCAAGGCCCTCCTTCATCGGAAATGACTAATGAGGAGCGATCAGCTCAACGACTCATGAAGTATCCGCCGATACGGAGCGCGATGAGATCGATTTTGTGGGAGACAGCACTCAAAACCCAATCAGTTCTCACCCAAAAGGGGAAGACGGCACTACAGCGAATCCTCGAAATCGATTCTGAAGACAAGAAGCTGGCGGTGCGAAGGGACATTGCATCTACTTACGCCCGCCTGTTCAACTTCGAGTCTCGCAAGCGGATCTTGCTTACTCAACTTCGACGCCAGGTACGAAGAGACCTCCTTACCGCCATTGCAAAGGGCGAAGAAGGAGCGATCAAAGCTAAGGATCCTTTCTCGGACATGCCTTACTTGACGAAGAGGAACGGCAAGGAGTTTGAAATCTACTCGGTCGGGATCAACTTAACCGATGATGGCGGGATCCTTTACATCGATTCCACAGACTCAAAGGTTCGAGCACAGATTGACTTGGGAATGCGATTTATTGAAAAGTAAGCTCAACCCAAGTCGAGTCGCGAGCGTATTCTCCACCAGGTCGTGGCAAGAGCATGAAGAAATTTAGAATTCGCTTCCCAGCTTTTGCCGCAGCCGCGCCTCTGGTTCTGCTTGTTGCAGGTTGCGGAAGGGACACGAACAAAGACACGGCGGCGACGATTCAGATTAAGGCATCGCTGAGCGGTTATCAGTTGACAGCAAAGGAGATGGGCGAAACCGTTCCCCAGCATGTTGGAAAGCCGAACATGAACGCGCTGTACGACCAAGTGAGAAAGGTCGCCGCGCCGCCTCCAAAAGGGAAGCAGCTCAACCTAGATCCAAAGGTTGCTCCGCTCGACTGGCAGGCAATTCGCGAATTTGTGGCGGCCTCAAAAACACAAATCGCCCTCGCCGAAGAAATCGCAGCCCATCCAGACCTTTCCACGCGCCGGATTTGGAAGAATCTCCTTTCGATGTCGATTCCGGAGTATGGAGCCATGCGAGCCGCGGCTCGAATTCTGGTCATGCAGGCGCTCGTCAAGTTCCGTGATCAAGGACGTGTAGCCGGCCTTAACCTCCTCCTTCCCATCACTAACATCCTCACCCAGATCTCGTACGAACCCATCGGGATCGGGAACGGCACCGCACTGACCACGGAGCGAGATATATTCAACGCGATCCAGGTGATGATCGGTGGCGCACCGATTTTGGATTCGAGTGCACGAAGCGCGATCCGAGCAATTCTAGACCGTCTTCCCCCGCTGAAGAAACCCGGCCAATTCATCATTTCTGAGGCGATCGGTATTGAACCATACGCGGCCCAACCGGCGGAGCTATTACGAGCGATTGGCATGCCAAACAACCGCACGTCAGGGCTCGACTACATTCCCGAGATCAACCAGCCTTCCCCGGAGCGACTTACTCACCAACTGTGGAAGGACGTCAAGACGATCGTGAACATCTTGGATGCTGACGGTAAATCCGTGATCGAGAAATTAAAAGAGTTGGAGACGATCGAAGGAGTGATCTCCTCCGATCGGGACTCGGCTCGTGCCGCCAGTCGTGCCCTCTCTGGAGTGCATTCTTCGTATCTCACTCAGGTCAACCGAATGGTCATTCGCGACCTCCTCCGAATCGTTTCAAGCAATCATGGGGGGACATTGCCGTTGGATCCCTATGCGAACAAACCGTATTCGATCATCGAAAAGCGGGGTGTGCGGACCATTTATTCGTTTGGGCCCGATCTCACCGATAACGGGGGCTCAATTTCCTCCAAACCGAGTGACGGCTCGGATCGCACGGCAGCTGACATCGGTATCCAATTCAATGTCCCCCTTACAAAACCCAAAAAATCGGTAGCCACAATCGAGCGATAGCCCGGCGTAGAAATACATAATCTTCACTTGAAGACCCTCACCTTGAGGGATACCGCTCGAACCCATGAAACCTAAAGGGCTTCTCCCTATCCTGTTGCTCAGCGTCGGATGCTGTGTGCCTGCAGGAGGATTTCTCATTGTCGCCCGGATGATCGGACTCGGAAGCGGTGACGAGCAGCTCAAGGCACTCAAGGCAGACGCCCGCAAACTCGGACTAGCAACTTCGGCAGGCGAAATCAAGAAGTATGAGCCGGAGCTCAATGATTCCCAAAACGCTGCGCCACTGTACCGCCAAATTACAGACCTCATTCGAGACAACCGGCCGTATGTCGACGAGATGAATCGGCAGGCTCTGGCATACTCGTCCGGGAAAGAAGTCGACTGGTACCTCATCCAGAACAACCTCAATCAGTTAAGCAAGGTTAGAAAACTAAGCGATCAGGCGATCAAGCTGAAGGGCATCAATTTCAACCGCGATTGGAGTCAGGCTCTCGACATCCGCTACCCTGAGCTCTGGCCGATGCGCAATGTGCTCTCGATCTACTCGTGGAGAGCACGCTTGCTCTCGCAACTTGGACAACCGCATCAGGCGCTACTGGAGTTACGAAAAGGCGCGTCCATCGTCCGTCAGCTTCGCTACGAGCCGTCGCCACAAGCGTACAACCTCTC
>JBBRHU010000286.1:0-4690 GCA_038222255.1 Fimbriimonadales bacterium
ACCCGCCAATTTGTGGATGAGAGCAACAAGCTGTTCTGCCTTACTCTCTCCGCTCCGTTGGAGCAACAACTGGGCAACGCCCTTAGTGTCACGAACTACGGTTCGATGATCGCCTTAGAGCCCAACACACAAGAACGATTCTTCTCATCCCTGCGTAGCCAAGTTGAAACGGCTCAGATGCAGGGGATGCAGGTCGTCCTGCTCTGCGGTACGAAGATTCGCCTACCTCTCTTCAGACTGCTCGAACGCCAGATTCCGAACTTGCCGATCCTTGCGTACAACGAGGTATCTGCGCAGGTAGATGTTGAGTTCGTCGGACAAGTCCAAGATCTCGCACTGGCCGCTTAAAGCTCAGGCATAAAAAAGCCCTCTTCCTCCAATCGGAGGAAGAGGGCTTTTTTGATTCGGCTTGGCCTTACTTAACGAGCTGAGTGATTGCTGCGTTGAGTGAGTCGAGACCGGCCTTGTCTGCTTTGAGGTTGACCATCTTGTTCATGACAGTCCAATCCTTGTATGCGAACACGGTGTTCTTGACTTCGCTGGAAAGGCTGATCTTGTAGTTAGCGATTGCCTCGTTGTCCTTTGTGATGACAGCCATGCCGACGTTGTCGATGCCCTTGGTGGCTTCGAGAACAGACTTCTTGACCGAATCAGCATTCTTCTTGTCTGCAACGAAAACGACGAGAGCCTTAAACTCTTTGCTGTCGTACTTCTTCATTGCTGCACTGAGATCCTTTGCGATCGCAACAGCGTTGCCTGGGGTGTCATTCGTGACCCAAACTTGGACCTGAGGTCGAGCTTGGAACGTGCAGGGGAAGCACTTGTCAGAATTCTTGAGTGGGCCGGCAAAGTGAGCTGGGTGGAAAGGAGTGACCTTTTCGCCCTTGTTCAAGCCAGATGTGCCACCAAAGGCAAATGCAGCTGCAATGAGAGCGCCGCCGGCGAGAGTGAAGGAGATTCGATTTTTCATGTTTAGACCTTGAGGCGCGACGAATCGCTTACACCAATATACGCTTTTGGTGCTCCGTCCGTTCCTGGAAAATCAATTTGAACCATCAGAATTAAACTTGATGCTCGCCGAATTGATGCAATATCGTAGCCCTGTCGGCATGTGAGGCGCATCGGGAAAGACGTGGCCAAGGTGACCGCCACAGGCTCGACACACCACTTCAACTCGACTCATTCCGTGGGTGATATCCTCACGAGATTCGACTTTTTGTGGGTCGAGCGAGTCATAGAAACTTGGCCATCCGCAGCCTGCATCGAACTTTGCTCCAGAGTCGAACAGCTCCGCTCCACACCCGGCACAACGATAGACTCCTTTTTCCTTGTGATCCCAATACTCGCCAGTAAAGGGCCTCTCCGTTCCTGCTTGTCTCAGCACGCGGAACTGTTCTGGCGTCAGAATTCCCTTCCACTCCTCGTCAGTCTTTTCGATTTCTCGACTCATGAAAAGGTTCTACGACGGCACCGGTTGTAATGTGCGAAGTTGAAATAGATCTGAGTCTCAAGTCATTGCAGGAAAAGAGCAAGGAAGCCGTGAACGGCCCATTTGTCGCATCACTCCGCCCTTGGCTGGAGATAAAAGATACACTTCTCGCTAATGCCGTTGACTGCCATTGTCGCCGCGACGCTACTCCTAACCTCCGCACAAGCGGATCAGGGAGGTAGTCAGGCAAGACCCACAAATCCATACGAAGCGATCATTGACCGGTTCTCGATGATGGGAAAGTTCAACGGCCTGGTCCTTATTCAGCAGGGGCCAAGACGGATCTTCGCTACGGCGAGGGGTATCGCCGATTTCGAGACGAATCGAAAATTAACTCTAGACACTGCGGTTCACATCTCGAACATCACGATGCAAATGACCGCAGCGCTCGTGCTGCAGCTGGTCGGGGAGGGACGGATTGGATTAGACGAACCCATCGCTACCTACCTGCCGTGGTTCACACGCAAAATGGCGGAGCGGATCACGATTCGGTTCTTGCTTACCCATAGCGCTGGACTGAACAACATGGACACTGCGTTGCCCAAGAACTCAGACGGAATCGGCGGGATCTACCTTCAGCGTGACCCCTCGCTGTTCACGCCGAGAGCAATGGTCGAGAAGTACGGGATGGGTTCCCTCAGCTTCGAGGTCGGCAACACTTTCAAGGAGAACAACATGGATTTCATTGTTCTCGGCGCGGTGCTTGAGGCGGTTTCCGGAAAGCCATATAGTGAACTCCTTAAATCCAGAATCCTCAAACCGCTGAAGATGAAAAATACTTCGTACGTGACCACAGAGTCACTCCCTCCAGCGGCGGCAAAATCTTCTATTGCAGTCGGCAAAAACTTCATGGCTCTGCCCCAACTCGTGGCAGCTAACCTGGGGCCAGCAGGTGCCGTGGTTTCGACTTTGGAGGATCTCCTACGGTGGAGCGAAGGGCTACAGAGCGGAACTGTGATTCCCAAATCAGCCTTCGCAATGATGATCAAACCGGACTTCAAGTTTGGCTATACGGCGTTCGGGTGCGCAAGCTATCCGGTCGAAGCGGGGGGGCGTCTCTTCAATGTCGTGGATCGTCGAGGCTCATTCTACGCATCACAATCTTCGCTCCTAATGATTCCCGTGGAGAAACTCACGATCATCGTCTTGGCAACTACTGACACCTCTGACCTCGGCTCTGTCTACACTCGACGAGGGATTGTGTTTAACTTGCTAGAAGCTTGGGCTTCGACCACCACTTCCATTGCCAAGAAGAGCCCATAATGGGCGATGGCACGCAGCGACGCAGCTGAACTTCGACAATCGTACGACCGCGATGGCTATGTCCTCGCCCGAAATGTGATTGACGCCGACCTCGCCGCCGAGGCGGTTGACCACGTCCAGTGGCTCCTCCGAGTGAACCCGGGAATCCAGCCCGAACAACTCCACCACCCACTCGCGATTAACGATTCCTTTTGGCATAGGTTGATCTCAGACGAGCGCTTACTCGATCTGGCCGAAGTGTTTATCGGCCCAAACATCGCCCTGTTCGCGACGCACTATATTGCCAAAGCCCCAAGGACGGGCAAGCCTGTTCTTTGGCATCAAGATGGCGCGTACTGGCCCCTTGAACCCATGGAAGTCGCCACGCTCTGGCTGGCTTGTTCTGCATCGACCCGAGAAAACGGTTGCATGCGAGTGATCCCCGGAACGCAGAACTTGGACCTCCAAGAAATGCGACCCAACAAAGAAGTCGAAAGCGTGCTTGGCTCCGAAATAGATGCTTCCTTTGTCGACGATTCAACAGCGGTGGATTTCGAACTTGGCCCAGGGGATGTTTCGATTCACAACCCGAGAATCGTGCAGGGATCTGAAGCGAATACCTCGGACTCATGGCGTGTCGGATTGACGATTCGCTACATCCCAACCACAACTCGAATCAAAGACGGGGGAGGTTGCCCGTTCTTACTTCGCGGAGAAAAAGTGCAAGGAGTGAACGAATACTTGGCGCGACCAACCTATGTGCAAGGGCAATCGTATGCGTTCCGAGGATTTGATTCCTATTCGTAAATAGGAATCAAGATTCTGACAATTCAGACGGTAACGGCAAAGCAGGGGAACAGCGTCATCGTATCCTCAGATCGATGCATTGGATCTTCACCAAAAAAATAAATCGGCTCTTTTTAGCGATCCCTCTTACAATCTTTGTGATTTGGCGATTGTGCGCTCCCTATAGTTGGGCGTCAGAAAGAGCCGAGGCGGCAATCGCCGAATGCTATGCGGCCGGATCGAATGGCTCGGGCCCGAATTTTGGATTGATTCGCGCCAACTTGCACGATGCCGAGAACTTATACGGCGGATTGATTTCATACAAGTTTGTGTCTCTACACCGAGGGCTCTTTAACTCTAGCTACGACGTAACGGTAAACGCAAAGCGCCAGCGAGCTGAAACTCAAGAAGTGTTCAAGGTTAACGCCGGAATTGACCGAGTGAACAAGCAACCGTGGGTTTCGCTCCATGACCTAGCCGTCACCCCGCGGTAGGTCGTCCGAAAGCACGACACCCATTTTTCGCGCACTTCATGCCACCATTTAGTCATGAACTACCGAACAGAGTCCGACTCGATGGGCGAGATTCAGGTTGAGTCGACCCGATACTGGGGAGCGCAAACCCAGCGATCTATTCAAAATTTTCCGATCGGAGTTGAGCGGTTCAAAATGCCCCTTTCGGTTGTGAGAGCGTTTGGAGTTCTAAAGAAAGGTGCGGCACAGGCGAACGCAGAACTCGGGGAGCTTCCTCAAGAAGTGGCCGACCTCATCGTCCAGGCCGCTCAAGAAGTTATCGAAGGCAAGCTCAACGACCACTTCCCTCTTGTCGTCTTTCAAACCGGATCTGGAACTCAGAGCAACATGAACGGCAACGAGGTTATCTCGAATCGGGCAATCGAGATAGCTGGCGGAGTGTTGGGCTCGAAGTCTCCGGTTCATCCCAACGACCACGTGAATCGAGGGCAGAGTTCTAACGACACATTCCCAACTGCGATGCACATCGCAGTTGTCGAAGAACTCCACAAACAGCTGTATCCAAAGGTTCAAAAGTTGCGAGATACTCTTGCCGCGAAGGCAGAAGAGTTTAAAGACATCGTGAAAGTTGGGAGAACTCACCTTCAAGATGCAACGCCGATTACCCTGGGCCAGGAGGTCGGTGCTTGGGTTGCCCAGA
>JBBRHU010000287.1:0-4685 GCA_038222255.1 Fimbriimonadales bacterium
GAAGACTTCATTCCGCTGCCGTGCTCGCACAAGGATTGTTGCGACATCACTTATCTGCTGAAAGGCAAGGACGACAAGTGGACGTCGCTGCCGAAGCTGGTCGGGAAGGACGAACTGAAGAACTGGATCCATCTGGTTGCCAACACGATCGCGTTTGAGAATGCAAGCGACGCAATCAAAGAGTTGGTGAAGAGCGGGGCGTTGCAGCGCGTCTTCTCCGAGCAGCAGAAGGTTGGCGCGTTGCAGCTCGCAGGCGACATGATGCGGATGTGCGATTGTGTTCCGGGTTTGATGGACCTCCTCGGCGCGACGTGGAAGAAATTGCAAGGCGACAGGGCGATGGATTTGCTTGCGGAGAGAACGTTTCGCGTGACGGTAAAGATGTTCATGGACGCGCACACTTTTCACGAAGCACGGATTCGGCAGTGTTGTGTCCACGTGGGAACATTCGAAGAAGACCCTCGACGCCACTCGTTCTGCTGGCGCTGGATGTTCGAAGACGCCACCGACTTCCCCGCCCGACCTTCTGGCCTGAGAGTCGTCCAATGACTGCGGGAGAGATCGTCACCGGGCTGGGGTACCTGACGGGGGCGGTAGTTTTCTATCTTGCCGCGAAGTCGAAAAAGCTCGATACCCGAGGAATGGGCATTCTCGCAGCGGTAGGTTTCTCCGCCGGGGCGATCGGTGCAAAGGTCACCCAATCTCTGTTTTCTGGATTCAGCAGCAACATCTCGCAGACCGGGCGTGCGCTCTTTGGGGGTTTGGTGGTCGGCTGGCTGGCTGTCGAAACAACCAAGAGGGTATTAGGAATCAGACGGTCTACGGGCGACCTCTTTGCCCTCGCACTTCCTGCAGGTGAAGCCGTCGGGCGCATCGGATGCTTCTTAAACCCGTGTTGCGTCGGAACAAAATATGATGGCCCCCTAGCCGTCTTCCAGCTCGGCGAGCTTCGTCACCCGACCCAGTTGTACTCCTCAGCTACCGCTTTGGTGTTGCTCGCCGTGCTCCTCTACCTCCGGCCCCGTCTCACTCGTGAAGGAGATCTCTTCAAGGCGTATCTCATCGGCTTCGGATTTACAAGGTTCTTCCTTGAGTTCATTCGAGACCACAACACGACCTGGGCGGGACTCACGCCAATGCAGTGGTTCTGTGCTGAAGTCTTTGTTTTCACCTCTCTGTGGTGGGTCATCCTAAATCGGAGGGTCGCGACCACGTGATCACCGCTTTCGCCTTTCTTGCAATTCTCGGGGCAATCAAAAGGCGACGAGAAGCAAGGGCCAAGTTCATCGCATGAATTCACAAAATCCAATAAGCTACCCGTAGAGTTTGAAATGCCCAAGTGTCCGAACTGCCAATCCGAGTTTCTCGAAAACCTCCCATTCTGCCCAAAATGCGGTGCGGCTAACGTTGTTTCCCGCAAGCATCGAAATCTTACGCTGGAAGTCGTGAGCATCCTGACATTGATCTTGGTCGGTGTACCTGCCGCTCTTGCCGGTACCTGTGCCGGCCTCATGCTCGTCGGCATGCCCGGAGATTTGACTGGCTACGGGGTGTTGCTTGCATCCTTCGGAGTACTGGCCCTCACGATCTGGTTCGTGCGAGTGGCGCACCGGCGATGAAGACCGACGATGGGTGGGAGAAGCTCGCCTTTCAGTTCTGCAAAGTCGCGACGTTCGCCCTGGTCTTCCAGAAGTTCACCTTCATCGCCGCGAGTGCTTTTGCAGCAATCACCTATTGGGTCGTGGTCTTTCGCGGTGTGAAGTCAACACGCTGTTGGCTCCAGAAACCGCTGCTCGTCGCGTGCGTCTGGACTGTCCTGTGTCCAATTGCAATCTACTGCACTTGGTTCTACGCTCGCTAACTTGGGGAATCGAAACCCGCTCAGAGTCGTCAAAGAAGTTGATGCTGACTCTCTCGATACTTCTCGCCTTTTCCTCTCCTCAGCTGGCTCCCCCTGCAAAGCCCACCGAACTCACCCTCACCCGCAGCCAGGTGCTAGACCTCACGAACAAAGAGCGAAAAGCGAATCGTCTCTCCGTACTCAAATCAAATCCCACGCTGGAGAAGGCGGCTCAGGCGCTGGCTGATGACATGGCTAAGCGCAAGTTTTTCAGCCATACAGATCCGGATGGCAAAGGCATGGTGGAGCGATTGAAGAGTGTCGGCGTCACGAACGTCACTCTAGCCGAGAACATCTGCATGGGGACTCGGACCGCCGAAGAAACGCTGAAACTCTGGATGGGTTCTAAGGGGCACCGCCAGAACATCCTAGGGGACGAGGTCAGACTTCTCGGCGTAGGATTCGCGAAGAATGCTACTGGCACTCCCTACTGGGTGCAGGTCTTCGCGAGCTCAGTTCCAGAGTGACTGGCAACGCCGCCGGGCACGTGCCCCCAGGTACCCTGGGGGAATGAGAGTAGACGGTCGTCAGGTAGACGAACTCCGCCCAGTTACCCTTGAAGCAGGATTCACCAAGTATGCCGAGGGTTCCTGCTTTATCAAAATTGGCAATACCCACATGCACGTCACCGCAAGTGTCGAGGATCGAGTTCCAGGCTTTATGAAGGGCAAGGGTAGCGGATGGCTTACCGCCGAATATTCCATGCTCGCCAGATCTGGCCGCCAGCGAAACAGTCGCGACCCATTGAAGCCGAACGGCCGAAACATGGAGATCCAGCGGTTGATCGGTCGCACACTTCGGTCGGCAATCGACTTGGAGAGCATGGGTGAGCGCACAATCACCATCGACTGCGATGCTATCCAAGCCGATGGTGGAACTCGCTGTGCTGCGATCACGGCGGGATATGTCGCCGCCTACGAGGCCGTCCTATGGATGATGGACCGTCGAATGTTGAAGCGAAACGTGATGCGAGAACCGACTGCTGCCGTCAGCGTTGGTGTAGTGAAAGGGAAAGAAGTTCTCGACCTGAATTACGAAGAGGACAGCACGGCTCACACCGACATGAACCTCGTGATGACCGAGTCTGGCAAGTTCATCGAGATCCAAGGCACTGCCGAAAACGATCCGTTTTCTGTCGCGATGCTCGGCACGATGCTGAAGCTCGGCCAGAAAGGTATCAACGAGCTGATCGCTCTGCAGAAAGAAGCACTCGACATCAAATGATCGAGAAGTTGATCATCGCGACTCACAATCGCAAGAAGGCGGGAGAGATGAGCACCATCCTTGGTGCTCGATTCCCGGAGCTCGAACTTCTTACGTTGGCCGACTTTGAAAACGCTCCCGAGCCAGAAGAAACAGGGACCACTTACGAGGAAAACTCAAGAATCAAAGCGGATAGCGCCTGCCTCTTCACTGGCACTTGGTGCGTAGCCGATGACGCGGGACTAGAAATCGATGCTTTCGATGGTGCTCCCGGACTCTACAGTAAGCGTTTTGGCGGCGAAGCCCTTCCCTTCCCCGAAAAGATCGCGCTCATTCTTGACCGAATGAAGGATGTGCCTATCGATCAGCGAGGAGCTCGATTCCGTTGCTACGTTGCACTCGCTCGACCGGGCGAAAGGACAGAATTCTTTTGGGCAACTTGCGAAGGAAGGATCTCGTCGAGACCGAGTGGAAATGGGGGATTTGGATACGACCCAATCTTTTGGCTCCCTGAGCTAGAATGCACCATGGCCGACCTCACCGCTGACCAAAAGCACAAAATCAGTCACCGCGGAAAGGTTTTGCAGATGCTCGGAGATCGGCTCGAACAACTAATCAAAGCATGAGTCTAGTTAGTAGGGTTGGTAGGAAGAGCATCCGAGCACGTATCGCTATGGCGGTGCTGTACCTCATCTTGTGCCTCGGGGCGATCACCACGCTCTACCCCTTCGTCCTCATGCTGACCACGGGGTTTAAGGGCCCAACCGACCAAAACGACAACAAGCTGATTCCGAGCTATTGGTCTGATCAAGCGGAGTTGACGGAGAAGTATCTCGACGACAAATATGCTGGCGACAAGACCTACATCGGCATGATCAAGGCTGCCAAAACTGGTGCGTCCTCCGAGAACCTCAAGCTATTCGAGTCGTTTTTTATGCAGTTGCCGGCTGATCACTGGCAAGTCGCCTTCCGAGTTGCTCCCAACCAAGTCACGAGCCGATCGACGATTCTTTGGCAGAACTGGCTTCGCGGACAATTCCCGACAATCCACGCGCTCAATGAGACGTTCCTAGAAGAGAACGTTGATTTCCAGACCGTCCCGATGCCTGCCGAACTTTACGAGCGAAAGGTTTGGTCTCCAAAGCCGACTCCGAAGTGGCTTGCGTGGCAGCGATTTAGAGCCACTCTGCCTGCAGAATTCCGGCTCCCCGTACGAAACCTGTGGCTCTACCAACGGTCGCTCATGATGCGCTACCAAAACCAGGTCGCCAAGGTGCCTCCGGCGCTACTCAACGGCGCCAAGTCGTTTGAAGCCGTTACAGAAGTCGTCGGGCCGATCCCGGACGACGATCTTAGTCAAGAGTTTTGGTTGAACTGGATCCCACCGCGCTACGCCGCGGTCTCGACAGAACAGCTTTGGGATCAATTTCTTAAGGCAAAAGGAATCGCACCCCTTGTCCCGATGCCACTCATGGATTTTGAGATCGCGCACGTGAATGGCAACGCGGGTCAAATACGTGCTGAGTTTTCCAAGCGCAATTACAGCTACGTTCTCGATTACATCCTGCTCCACGGCAATGCA
>JBBRHU010000288.1:0-4672 GCA_038222255.1 Fimbriimonadales bacterium
AAGTTCGACATTTTCACAAACCAACTCGTGGACACTGACGCCACTGCCCAAGCGCTGCAAACTCTTCAAGTGAACCTGTTGACCATGAATCGCTACGCGAACCAAGGTTCGGGATTGCGTGCCTGGGATGCCATCGGAGACAACAGGTCTTCGGGTGGATTAAGCTATATCACGGTTGACCTGAGGCGAAACGGGATTGTAAACAATACAATCAGTCTGCTCGAGCCCGAAGGCGACGTTTCCGGTGCAAACGACCCGGACCTCGATATTGTCGACTGGTCGATCGAAGTCCAACGACCCTAGCTCGAACTCCATGGCTCGCGTTTCTGTCCTGCTGACCTGCTACAACCATCTGCAGTTTCTTGCCGAAGCCGTCGAGAGCGTCCGCACCCAGACCTTTCGAGACTACGAAATCCTTGCGATTGACGACGGTTCAACCGACGGCACCCGTGAGTGGTTGTCTGCACAAGCAGGCATCATCTGCGTGTTCAATGAAAAGAATCTCGGCACCTACGCCAGCTTGAACCGTGGCTTTGAAAAGGCGACAGGAGAGTTCATCGCTATCCTCAACGACGATGACGTTTGGGAGAGTGAGAAGCTAGCGAAGCAGGTCGAGCTGCTCGATTCCGACGCTTCCATTGGGATCGTAGGCACAGGTGGAAAGTTCATCGATGACCAAGGAAAGCAACGGCTCGACAATCCTCTCGGCTTTGCCTACCCTGTTTTCGAGACGGGCGATATCCTCGCGGACTTGGTCTACTCAAACCGGTTCATCACCAGTGCAGTCATGTTCAGAGCGGAGTGCCTCCACCGCACGGGTTCGTTTAACTCGCTCTTTTTTGGAACAGGCGATTGGGAAAAGTGGTGGCAGATTTGTGAGCAATATCGCGCGGGTTTCGTTCCCGATTCTCTCACGAGTTACCGAATCCATAGCAACCAAGCGAGCAAGAATATGCAGCGGATTTGGGAAGACGACGAGCGATTGCGACTCTATTTTGCAGACCGCTTGCTCGACCTCGCCGACCGGTTTCCGCCTGCTACTCACTTCAAGGCAAGAGCGTTTAACTATGCCGCGCTCGGCCAGGTCCAGCAGAATCTCGGCAAGATTTCACTTGCCCGCTTGAACCTGAGTCGGTCGATCCAGTGCGACCGAACTCGCTGGAAGACTTACCTCCGCTTTCTCGCCACCTATCTGCCGTCTGGTGCGAAACGGTGAAGCGAATCTATCTTGACCACGCCGCGACGACACCGACCCACCCTGAAGTAGTCGAGGCAATGCGACCTTGGTTGAGCGCGCTGGGAAATCCTTCGAGTCTTCATGCTGAAGGACGAGCGGCAAAACACGCGATCGACGAAGCCCGCGAGGTGCTTTCCGAAACGCTTGGCTGCCTCTTCGCGGAAGTTCTTTTTACAAGCGGCGGAACCGAAGCGGCGAACCTCGCTCTGATCGGGCTTGCTCTTAGCCACCGCGACGGCAGTCGCAACCGAGTGCTGATGAGTTCGATCGAGCACCACGCGGTTCTGCACACCCGCGAGATGCTTTCTGCGCTTGGCTTTCAAGTCGAACTTCTCCCTGTCACGGCGAGTGGCTTAGTCGATGTTGATTTCCTCGGGTCACGACTTGGCTCGGATGTGCTTGCCGTGAGCGTGATGCACGCAAACAACGAACTAGGGACGATTCAGCCGATCGGTGAAGTCACTTCCCTTGCCCACAACGTTGGCGCTCTGGTCCACACCGATGCCGTGCAGAGTTTTCTGAACACCTCCCCCTGGACGGTCGGTTCGCTGGATGTCGATCTGCTCACCCTGAGCGGCCACAAAATCAATGGCCCAAAAGGTATCGGCGCGATCTACACTCGGGCTGGCGTCAAGCTGAAGCCGCTCATTGCCGGCGGTGGTCAGGAGCGCGAAGTGCGCGGAGGTACCGAGAATCTCGCCGGAATCGTTGGCCTCGGGGTGGCGGTCAAAGTTCGTCGGGAGGGCATGGCGGAGAGGATTGCTTCGCGGGCGATCATTCGAGATGGGCTCCGAAATCAGCTGCTAGCGGCCGGTTTCGTGGCAACCGTTCCTGCTGAAGTCGAGACTTTGACCGGCCACCTTCACGTTCGCCTCGCCGGGATTGACGCCGAAACGATGCTCATCCGGCTCGACCGAATGGGAGTCAGCGCTTCGAGTGGGGCCGCTTGTTCTTCGGGTTCGATCGAACCCTCTCACGTCCTCGTCGCTTGCGGCTATTCGGAAGCTGAATCAAAAGAAGGACTCCGCTTCACCCTCGGCCTAGAAACGGCGCCCTCAGAAGCTGCACTCGCCGGCGACCGAATCGTAGAAACCGCCTCCTCGATCCTCGCGACGCGCGTTGGTCGATAGGAGCAAGTAAGATCGACAACAGATGGTTCTTCTCGCCTGTCTCACTTTGACCGTCGCCCAAGTCACTAGCTACGATGTTGTTGTCTACGGAGGGACGAGTGCCGGAGTTATGGCAGCGGTGCAGGCGAAGCGGCTTGGGAAGACGGTGATCATTGTTTGCCCGGACAAGCACCTCGGTGGGTTGAGCAGCAGCGGTTTAGGCTTTACCGACACAGGCGATAAAGCGGTTATCGGCGGCCTGGCGAGAGACTTTTACCACCGGGTCTACCTACACTATCAAAGGCCCGAAGCTTGGACTTGGCAAAAGAAGAGCGAGTACGGGAACAAGGGCCAAGGTATCCCGGCGATTGACGGAGACAGTCGCACAATGTGGATTTTTGAACCCCACGTCGCCGAGCAGATCTTTGAGGAATACATCAGAGAGGCGGGCGTGCCGGTGCTACGAGGAGAGTATCTCGACCGAGAGAGCGGCGTTGACATTCGAAATAGCCGCATCTCAGAAATTCGCACATTGAGCAAGAAGCGTTTTGTAGCGAAGGTCTTCATCGATGCGACTTATGAGGGCGATCTAATGGCGGCAGCGAAGGTGGATTACACCGTCGGCCGCGAGGGAAAATCGACCTATGGGGAAACTTGGGCAGGAGTTCAAGTTGGTGTTCGCCAGCATGGTCACAACTTCGGAAAGGTAAAGCCACCGGTCAGCCCGTACTCCGACCCGAAGGACCAGAAGAGCAAAGTCCTCGCCCGAATTAGCCTCGACCCGCCGGGTGAGCAAGGATCGGGCGACAAGCGAGTTCAAGCTTATTGCTATCGAATGTGCCTGACGACTGCGCCCGAAAATCGCATTGCGTTCCCCAAGCCAGAGGGGTATGACCCTCGGGAGTTCCAGCTCTTCCTGCGTGTGCTCGCAACCGGGTGGAAAGAGACCTTTGATAAGTTCGACCCCATTCCGAATCATAAGACGGATACGAACAATCACGGCCCTTTTAGCACCGACAACATTGGTCGAAACTACGACTACCCCGAGGCCACCTACGCAAAACGACGAGAGATTCTGAAGGAACACGAGAACTACCAGAAGGGTTGGCTCTACTTTCTCGCCCACGACCCCAATGTGCCGTCTGCAATCCAGCAACGGATTCGAACCTACGGATTACCCAAAGACGAGTTTAAAGATAACGGCGGCTGGCCCCACCAGATCTATGTCCGGGAGGCTAGGCGAATGGTCGGCAGCTACGTGATGACCGAGCACGAACTCGTGAAACGTCGCCCAACCCCCCAGCCCGTCGGAATGGGCTCTTACGGCATCGATTCGCACAACGTCCAGCGCTTTATCACCACGGATGGATCTGTTGACAACGAAGGCGACATTGGCGTCTCCACCAACGGCCCCTACTCAATCGCCTACGGCTCTCTCGTATCGAAAAAATCACAAATCACAAACCTGCTCGTCCCTGTAGCCGCAAGCTGCTCCCACGTTGCATACGGGTCCATTCGCATGGAGCCCGTCTTCATGATCCTCGCCCAATCTGCTGCTACCGCCGCCGCGCTTGCCATCGATCTTGGTGTCGCCGTGCAGGATGTTCCCTACGACCGGATTAAGGCCGAGCTGTTGAAGGATGGACAGGTTCTAGAGACTCTGGCGAAGTAAACTCATTCGCAACACTCAAAGGAGAGCGCACTCATTCGATGAACAAAGTTTTCAGCTCGGCGACAGACGCGTTGGCGGGGCTTCTTAAAGATGGGATGACCATCATGGCCGGTGGATTTGGCCTTTGCGGCATTCCCGAAAATCTGATCCTCGCGATCCGTGCGAGCGGCGTGAGCGGGATCACCGTTATCAGCAACAACTGCGGAATCGACGATTTCGGGCTTGGGATTTTGCTGACGACGAGGCAGATCAAGAAGATGGTTTCTTCCTACGTCGGCGAGAACGGGGAGTTCGAGCGGCAGTATTTGATGGGCGAGCTAGAGCTCGAATTCAACCCGCAGGGAACGCTCGCCGAGCGGATTCGAGCAGGTGGAGCGGGGATCCCGGCGTTCTTCACGAAGACCGGCTACGGCACCTTGGTTGCCGAAGGAAAGGAGACCCGTGAATTCAACGGCGAAATGTATGTGATGGAGACCAGCCTCCACGCCGACCTCTCGATCGTCAAGGCATGGAAGGGCGATGCCTCGGGAAACCTCATCTATCGCCGGACCGCTCGCAATTTCAACCCGATGATGGCCACAGCGGGAGAAGTCTGCGTTGCCGAGGTCGAGGAGATCGTCGAGACCGGTTCTCTCGATCCAGACAATATCCACA